>CAYHJH010000006.1:14648-20983 GCA_964356605.1 uncultured Anaerolineaceae bacterium | reverse complement strand
GGGACCTGATGGTAGGGCGGGTGGGACTCGAACCCACACGAGGTCACCCTCAGAGGATTTTAAGTCCTCTGCGTCTACCCGTTCCGCCACCGCCCCACGGACGATTCTAGCTCAGGTCGTCAAGGACCACCGGGACGCAAACTGCGATCCAATTCGAAGCGCATCGGTGCAAGAGCGGCCGCCGGAACGGGGGTGCTATAATCCCGCCGATTTCCATGTTGAAAGGTCTGACGAAATTTCTCGGCGGCGACTCCGTCGGGCGAGACTTGGAACGCTATCAGGCACTGGCTGAGAAGATCAATGCCAGCGAGCCCATGCTGCGCGGCTTCACGGATGAGGCGCTGCTGGCCAAGACCGCCGAGTTCAGACAGCGGCTGGGCTCCGGTGAGACCCTCGACGACCTGCTCCCAGAGGCCTTCGCGGTTGTGCGGGAGGCTTCGGTCCGTACGATCGGCCTGCGGCATTTTGACGTGCAGCTCATCGGCGGCGCAGCGCTGCACGAGGGCCGCATTGCCGAGATGAAGACGGGCGAAGGCAAAACCCTCGTCGCGACTATGCCGCTCTACCTCAACGCACTGACCGAAAAAGGCGTTCACCTGGTCACGGTCAACGACTACTTGGCCCGGCGGGACGCGCGCTGGATGGGGCCAGTTTTCAGATTCCTCGGGATGCAGGTCGGCGTGCTGCAAGAGGCCGCCCGAACCGAATACGGCCGCAAGGCCTTTTTGTTTGACCCAACCCAGGACTCTAGCCAGGAAGACGTGTACCAGCTAGAGCTGGTGGACCGCCGGGTCGCCTACCAGGCCGATATCACGTATGGGACCAACAATGAATTCGGGTTCGATTATCTGCGCGACAACATGGCCCAATCGTTGGAAGCACGTTCGCAGCGCGGGCATTTCTACGCGATTGTGGATGAGGTCGACAACATCCTGATTGACGAAGCTCGGACGCCCCTGATCATATCCGGGCCCTCCCACGAAGATCCGGAGCTCTACCTCGAGATGACCCGGGTGGTCAGACAGCTGCAGGCGGAGGACTTCGAGATCAGCGAACGGGACCGTACGATCTCGCTCACCGAGATCGGAGAAGATCACGTCGAAGGGCTGCTGGGACGGCCGCTGCGCGATCTGGATCGGCCGGAGGACATTACGCCTGAACAGGCACGCTTGCTCGGTTACCTGGAGCAGAGCCTGCGAGCGCATTACCTCTACAAGCGCAACAAGGATTACGTGGTCCAAGCCGGCCGGGTAATTATCGTCGATGAGTTCACTGGCCGGATGATGGAGGGCCGGCGCTGGTCCGACGGATTACATCAGGCAGTGGAGGCCAAGGAAGGTGTCCGCATCCGCGAGGAGAACGTCACCTACGCCACCATCACACTGCAGAACTATTTCCGCATGTACGGTAAGCTGGCTGGCATGACCGGCACCGCGCTCACCGAAGCCGAGGAGTTCAACAAGATCTACAAGGTGGACGTTCTGCCGCTGCCAACCAACCTCGAGTACATCGCGCAGCCGCAAGATTCGGAACTGCTCGAAGTCGAATATCGAGAGAACGGGAATCGGTTCGGTTACTTTACCCGCCGAGAAGACCAAGATCAGAAGCCAGTATTTTGGCGACGCCGGGACTACCCAGATCTGGTGTACCGAACTGAAGAAGCCAAGCTGCGGGCGGTCGCTCTGGAAATCCTACGGCGCCATGTTCTCGGGCAGCCCCTCCTGGTAGGAACCACCTCGGTCGAGCTCTCCGAGCGGCTGTCGGGACGGCTGCGGGCTGAATTGCTTCAGCGCCTGGCCATGATCCAGCTCCTGCGCGAGGCCTTCATGGTAGCGAACGAGGTCCCGGATGACGGCAGGCGGGTTCCGGAGCTGCAAGATCTCTACGCTCCGCTCGACACTCTCAGCCCTGGGGCGCTGCGTCCGTTCGCCCGGGACCTCGGACTGGCGCTCAATCCGACCAACCCAGAGAACCTGGAACGTCTGGCCGTCCTGCTCGATTTGGGCCAGAAAGATCAAGAACGGCTCGCCAAAGCGTTGCTGGCCGGGATTCCCCACAATGTGCTCAACGCCAAGAAGCACGCGGAAGAATCCCAGATCATTGCCAGCGCCGGCGCGTATGGCGCTGTGACGATCGCCACCAACATGGCTGGGCGCGGAGTCGACATCAAACTGGGGGGCGAGATCGCGGAAGAGGTGCTGGCGGCCGTCAGTCGAGTGCTGCGGCGGATGGGGATCCCGGATCTGGAAACCCTGAATCTCGAAGAACGGGTGGTGGCCCTGGAACGCGGCGATCAGACGGCCCTCGGCATCTACGAAGCGGAGGCCGAGTTGTTCCGCCGCTTCATGAGGGAAGAGAAGCTGGTCCGCGAGGCCGGTGGACTGCATGTGCTTGGATCAGAACGGCACGAAGCCCGGCGAATTGATAATCAGCTGCGCGGGCGCTCGGCCCGCCAGGGCGACCCCGGATCGTCTCAGTTCTTTCTGTCGCTCGAAGACGAACTGATGCGGCTATTTGGCGGCGCCCAAGTCTCCGGTCTGATGCAGAAGCTCGATATCGACGACGCTACTCCGATCTCGCACGGCATCGTCAACAAGACGATCGAGCAGTCGCAGACACGGGTCGAAGGAGCAAACTTCGATCGACGCAAACATCTGCTGGAGTACGACGACGTGCTCAATCAGCAGCGCGAGATTTTCTACACTCAGCGGAATCGGGTCTTTGTCAAGAACGATTTGATCGAGGACATCCGCCCCATGTTGCGGACGGAAGTGGAAACGCACGTCAGTGCTGGCCTGAAGGATCCGGAGGGACCGTGGCGGCTGCTTGCCTGGTTGGAGGAAATCCAACCCACCGTGGGCGTTGAAGTTGAGCGACCGTATCCCTCCTTCATGCTGAAGTTGCTGCTGGAATCGCTGGAGGGGGTCGACCAACCAGAGGCGCTTCAGGCAGCACTGCTGAAGCTTGCCGGCGATTCACTGCATGCGCAGGCCGAGCACACGGCCAAGGCGGCCCAAAGCCAGCTCGAGCGTGCCCTTTCGACTTTGGAAGATCAGGTCCGGCAGCGGACTGACCTTGCTGAGATGGCAATCGAAGGCGCGTTCATTGAAGCGGACGAGTCGAACTCGCCGATCGACCCGGCGGATCTGCTGAGCGCGGTAGAGTCGTCGGCTGGACTGCGCCTGCAGGCCGATGGTCAGGTCCGGCAACTGATTCAACAAGATCCGGATCGATTTCGTTCATCGGTGCCCGAACTGATCGAGGCCAGTCTGGGACTGCGAGTTTGGTCCGGCTTGATCCAGGCCCTGGAGCACCGGGTCGGCGAGACCCTAAAGTTGGAGGTTCAAGCCCCGATCGACTGGGAGCAGGCAGAGGCCGAGCTGTTCGCTGCGCTCGGGCGGGTTCAGGAGAGCCGGGCCGAGCGACTGGAGGAGGAGATCCCGCGGGAGTTAGAGAACCTGATGCAGAGAACCGGCCCGATTGACGCTGCGCTCAAGATCCGCGCCCTAATCCAATTGAGCTATGCCCGTCAGACCCTGTATGACGCGCGCAGTCACCAGGCCAGAGAGGTGCTCGTTCCCAGGCTGTCGTATGCCTATCACGCTGCCAGCCTGCTCGACGGCCGCGCCCAGGATGAATTGATCGAGCACGTGTTAACGCACTTGAATGGCGCTCAGGATTACCTGCAGCGAGCCATTGGAGGGTTCGAGCTCCAGAGGGTGGGCCCAAAGGGGTTGGCGGAACGCTTTGGGGCCGAGCTGAGAGCCGGCCTGGGCGAGGAAGCCTACCAGGAATTCACGAACGGCGCGCCGATTGGTCCGGGCCTGCTGGAGCAAGTCCAGCTGGTGATTGGCGGCGTGCTCCTTACCCAAGTTCATCGGCAGCTTTTCCTCGGTGTTGGCGACCAGCTATGGATCGACTACCTGACCCAGATGGAGGCCTTGAGAACCTCGATTGGCCTGGAGGCCTATGGTCAGCGCGACCCGCTTGTCCAATACAAGAGCAGGGCGGTAGACCTTTTCCGATTACTGCTTGCTAACATTCGGGCTGGGATTGTCAGCCGCGTATTCAGGATGCAAGTCGGCGCACCTCAGCCGGCGATCGTGGCCCGACCCCCGGTTGCCCAGCCAGCCGCCACTGCAGGCACGAAGTCCCGTCGCCGCAGGCGCCGCGGTCAATAAGCTATCGGTGGTATCCGCCTCACCTTTCGAACTCCAACAAACGCTCGCCGACCTGCCAAAGGTGGATCTGCACCGGCACCTGGAGGGATCTCTGCGGCTGAAGACCTTGCTCGAGGTTGCGAAGGAGCAGGACCTTGACCTCCCGCACGAGGAATCCAAGCTCAGAAAGCAAGTCCAGATTGCGGGAGAGCAGCCAAAAACCCTTCCCAATTTCCTTTCCAAGTTCCGCACCCTCCGTCAGATCTACCGCTCGCCGGAGATCATTCGGCGTGTGACACAAGAGGCAGTTGAAGACGCGGCCGCTGATCACATCCGCTATCTGGAGCTGCGCTTTACGCCAGTGGCGCTCTCACAGGCAAAGGACTTTCCGTTGGCTGAAGTTGTCGACTGGGTGGTTGAGTTTGCGGGTGAGGCCGCCGAGGATACAGGGGTACAGGTTGGCTTGATTGTGAGCGTCAACCGTCACGAACCTGTTGGGCTGGCGGAGAAAGTCGTCCAGCTTGCCGCGGATCGAATCGGAAAGGGCATCGCCGGCCTGGATCTGGCCGGGAACGAAGGCGAGTTCCCTGCCGATCCATTCGCCACGATGTTCCGAAGCGCGCGAGCTGCCGGCCTGGGCATCACGGTTCATGCCGGCGAATGGTCGGGCCCCGTGTCGGTGCTTCACGCGCTGAATGGCATGCACGCTGAACGAATTGGACACGGCGTCCGGGTGATGGAAGATTTGGCAGCCGTTAATGCAGCGCGTGAAAGCCGGGCCGTGTTTGAAGTCTGCCTGACCAGCAACCTGCACTCGGGTGTCGTTCCTGGAATGGACGGCCACCCCCTGCCTCAGATGATCGATTCTGGATTGCAAGTGACACTGAACACTGACGATCCGGGCATTTCCAACATCCGCTTGAGCGACGAGTATTACACGGCAGTAACGGAGCTCGGTCTTTCCATTGAGACCCTCAAAGGCCTGATCCTGACGGCAGCGCAGGCTGCGTTTCTGCCGGAGCGCGGAAAGCGCGAGTTGGAGGGCGAGCTGAAGCAGGCATTCGGGCTCGCTCCGACCAGTGATGCACCCTTCGGCTCCGCTCAGGATGCACCCTTCGGCTCCGCTCAGGATGCACAAGGGCGAGCTTGAGTTCGATCTCGTCAGCGATGGGAACCTCTGGGTCGACCCCGGGGGGCCCTTCGGATTAGTGCCGCGGGCCTTGTATCGCAGGATCGTCGAGCCGAACGAAAACCACCTGATTCTTCAGAGCCTAACTTGCCTGCTGGTCCGCTCAGAGGGAAAGGCCATCCTGATCGACACCGGTCTGGGCCCAAAGCTGGATGTGAAAGAGATCCAGAACTGGGGGCTGGTCCGGCCGGGAGGGGGATTGGTCCAGGGCCTAGCAAGGCTCGGATTGTCGCCTGGCGAAATTGACCTAGTGCTCTGCACCCATCTGCACGCCGATCACTGCGGAGGGAACACCCGCTTGGAGGACGGGCAGGTCGTGCCCACGTTCCCAAACGCGACCTATCTGGTCCAACGGATTGAATGGGCGGATGCGAGTCACCCCGACCCGCGCACACGCGGCACATACTTCGCTGCCAATTTCGCTCCGCTGGTCAAGGAAGGGCGCATGCGCTTGCTCCATGGCGATTTGCAGGTCACTCGGCATGTGCGCTGCGTTGTCACGCCCGGCCATACCCGCGGCCACCAATCGGTGATACTTGAATCCGATGATTGGTCGGGGATGTTTGTTTCCGACATGGCGACCTTCTCGATCCATATGGCGCGCACCGGTTGGCTGACCGCCTTTGATGTAGAGCCGCTTGAAAACATCCGGACGAAACAACGCTGGCAGCGCTGGGCGCTGGAGCGCGACGCCTGGTTGTTCTTTATCCATGATCCCGAAAAGCCAGTCGCCCGTCTGCGGGAGCAGGACGGGCGACTGGAAGCAGTTCTGGTTGAGGAAGCGCGGCCGATTATTGACCCGCTTCCCACTCCGCAACTGACTCTCGAATAAGGCGCCGAATCTCTTCGTCGGGCACTTCATCCAGCGCGTAGCTTTTCAGTCCAATCAGCACTTTGACACCCCCGGCAGCATCGGGGACCAGTCGAATTCCACGTTCCCTCAAGCCCGAAGTGGCTAACGACCGCTGCAAGATGGAGTTGATCCC
>CAYHJH010000006.1:0-14548 GCA_964356605.1 uncultured Anaerolineaceae bacterium | reverse complement strand
CGGCGCGCCGGTTCATGACCACCGCGACCGCGATCAGCCCGACGGCGACGCCGACGATGATGAGCAAGATGCCGACCAAGAGCTGCTGGTCCACCCTCAGTCCTCCTTCGGGGGCTGGCCCTGGAAGCGCTGGCCCTTCCAGGGCTGGCAGTATGGACACGAATAGGTGCTGCGCTGGCCGACAATCATGCGTTCGATCGCAGTCCCGCAGCGCGGGCAGGGCTCGCCTTCCCGGCCATACACCCGGAAGTGGTTCTGAAAGTCGCCGCCGCGATAGACCCAGTCGATGCTGGCGCCGTTGTGGCGCAGGCCGTCGCGCAGAGTGGCGCGGATGCCCTTCCAGAGCGCTTTGACCTCAGCCGAGTCAAGCGTGTGGCTTCTCCGCAGCGGATGAAGCTTGGCGCGGTGTAGCGCCTCGTCGGCGTAGATGTTTCCCAGGCCGGCAAGTGCAGCCTGATCCAGCAACAGCGGCTTGAGGATTCGCTTGCGGTGATGCAGGATGCGCTGCAGGTCTCTTGTTTTGAACTCGTTTGACAACGGCTCCGGGCCAAGCCTCCCGAGCACCGTTTCAGGGTCTGTGACGAGGAACACCCGGCCGAACTTCCGGGGGTCGCTGAATCGAAGTTGCCATCCCGAAGCCAAGCGAAAAATCGTGTGATCGTGGCGCCCGCGGGGTGTGCCGGGCGGGGAGAGAAAGAGGTCTCCGCTCATCATCAGGTGAAACATCAGCGAGTCTCGATCGAGAGGCAGAACGATGAATTTGCCGCGGCGATCGACATCCCGAATTACCTGTCCGCGAATTCGCCGGCCAAAGCTTGAGGGGGATGGCTCCACAATGTGCCTTGGCCAACGCAGGCTGACCCCTATGATCCGCTGGCCGACCAGCCCCGGAGCAGTGCGGTTGCCTGCCCTGAGCCTGGCCGAAGGGCCCGCCCGGCTCGACCGAGCTCGCCGAGGTCTGAGCGGAGCCGAAGCGCCGGCCAGCAACGTGCGGCGAATTGTCTCAACTTCGGGCAGTTCAGGCATTCTGGCGCATTATACAGCGGGGTTCGCGGCCAGACCCGCAGTCCTCTCGGCGCAGCGGCTTACGGCGGGCCCTTCGGCTCGGCTCAGGGCAGGATGATGTACTCCCGCAGTCCTTCCAACTTGGCCGGGCCGATCCCCTCGACCTGCAGCAGATCCTCGAGTAGCTGGAAAGGCCCGTACTGCTCGCGGTATTCAATAATCCTTTGGGCCAGTGTTGGACCGATCCCGGGGAGCCGCTCCAGCTCAGGCGCGCTGGCTGAATTGAGGTGCACTCGGCCGTCAGCGATCTCCAAGCGAGAGGCGGATTGAGGCTCGGACTCGACCAGCGCCGGCACTTCAATTCGCTGCCCGTCCTGCACAACTTGCGCCAGATTCAGCGGAGACAAATCTGCATCTGAACGCAGTCCGCCGGCGGCCACGATCGCGTCCTGAACGATCGCGCCCTGTGGGAGCTCGTAGACGCCTGGCGTTTCCACGGCACCGGCCACGTGGACCCGCAGCGGAAGCGGAGGCTGCAATTCGAGCGGCTTGCCTCTCGGCTCGGAGCTCAGCAGGAAGATGACGCCGGCGACTAGCAATCCAATCAGCACGCCAGCTAGAAGCTGGCCAGTTCGATGAAGGAAGGGGCCCTGTTCGCGATCTTCCACTTCGTTCTACTTATAATACCTGCGATGCCTGATTACTTTACGGGGAAGGGGGATGATGGGACCACCGGGCTGCTGGGAGAGCAGCGAGTCCCCAAGTACCATCCGCGACCCGCTGCCTACGGCGAGTTGGATGAAGCCTCGGCAGCGCTTGGGCTTGCGCGTTCCCTGGCCAGTGCCGAGCAGACCCGGAATCTGCTGGTCGATATCCAGCGGGACCTGTACCACATCATGGCGGAGGTGGCCGCAACCAAGGAACAAGCGCCCCGATTCCGATCACTGGGTGAGGATCGGGTGGATTGGCTTGAACGGGAAATCGAACGGTTGGGCAGAGAGATTTCAATACCCAGGGGGTTTGTGTTAGGGGGCGACTCGCCGCCCGGCGCCGCGCTGGATCTGGCCCGGACGATCGTCCGGCGGGCGGAGCGCTCGGTAGTCCAGCTGGCCCATGAAGGGGAGCTGAACAGTCCGCCCTTGCTGGCCTATCTCAACCGGCTTTCTTCGCTCTGCTTTGTGCTGGCGTTGTGGGAGAACCAGCGCGCTGGGATCGCGTCGCCAACCCTGGCGAAGCCCGGCGCGAAGAAGTAGGAAGCAACTCCTCAAGAGCGCCGCCCAATAGGTTACCCTCAGCCCGTAGATCCGCAACCAGCAGAACCCAGCCCAGGCTCAAAGGATTGCGAAGCGGCATGAGTCCTTTCCCGCGGCCCGGCAATCAACTTCCCGGATGGGAACGTCCTCCCGAGTGGCCCACATCACTGCCTCGGATAGCTCACCCACCGCGGACCAACAGATCGGCTGCTCTGATGTCACGCCCAGCGTTCGGTCGGAGGTACGATCGATCAGCCAGAATCCCTCCCCGGCCCGATCGATGCGAACTGACCCATCCGGCGCGGCCATACCGGAGGCGACCTGGGTGAGGATCCAGCCAAGCCTCCGCTGGGTCGATAAGAAAGGGCGAATGATCCAGCGCCAAGCGATCCAGGATGGGCGTTCCGCGAGCTGCTGGCGAAAGACCGACCGGCCGATCCGGGTGAGGGTACCTCGGGCTCCGAGCCCAAAGTACGTTCGCACGGTCGCCAAGAGGCGAGCGTACTCGGAAGTGCGAGTTTCTAGAGCATTGTTGGCTGGCGGGGGCGACTGCGAATACTTGATCAGATCGGCCTGGCGCAAGATCATTCGCAGGCCGTGTGGTCCCATTTGCTCCTGAATCGCCAAGATTAACCAACGCATGCGGACGTTTGGCAGGGAGCGATCTTGCGTCTGCGGCAGCTCATGAAATCTCACGGGCGGTATTTGGGGCAGTGCGCCGGTGGTGAACCCGAGCCGGATTATAGCTTCGCCAATTGAGCTTCGTAGACTCGGAACCGTTGACCAGTCTCCTGGAAGCCTAACTTTCGATAGAGCCGCTGGCTGGCCAGGTTGTCTGCCTGGGTGTTGACGGAAAGTCGCCCCAGGCTTGCCTTTCGGGCGCTGTGCAGCGAATCCAGGACCAGTTCGCGTCCGAATCCCTGCCGTCGCCGGTCAGGGTGGACTGCCAATCGCGCCAAGTGCGCCCCAAACGGGGAACTGGTCGTGATCTGGTAACCAATGATGCCCCCCTCCAACTCGATGAGGGTGGCCGAGTCGGCGAGCCCGAGGGCAGCCTGCAGCGAATCGCCGGACAGCTGCCAGAACGGCTCAAAGGCCAGGTGATCCAACTCGAGCAGTGCGGTCTCGTCGGCACTCGCGATGGGCCGAGACCGGCCCGTAGAGTTCGGAATCGGCCGGGACAATTCTCGCTCAAAGAAAACCACCGCGTTCGTAGTCTCAAAACCAGACTGATCGAGAAGCGTCTCGAACCAGCCCTCGATAGGCAGCCCGGCGACACGCTCGACCTGCAGATCGCGCAGCCGGCCGCCCGCCATTTCCCACAACTGCTGCCAGGCCCGCTCCAGCCGGTACCCGGATGCGACTGCAAAGGCGCGCAGCCAGGCCACGCCGGGAAGGTCGGGAGGACAACCTAGGCAACCGACGGCCAGGCCCGAGTGCGTCGCCACCAGGAAAGGCGACCTCTCCGTGAGGGCGGTCGGCTCCATCCAGTCCAAGTGGAAGTGTTTCCAGCGGGCCCCCAGGATCAGCCCGTCGACCCTGGCTCGGTCGTCTGCCGTGGCCTGGCGGATGGTCCAGTCGCCCATCGGACCAGTGTTTAGGATCGCAGCAGGCGGGAGGGGAGTTTCAGGAGCTGCTTGAGCAGCCGGCCTCGCAACCCGCGCGCGGGGCTGGCCGAGTATCCGGCTTGGAAAGTCGTGGCCGCTTCGAGCGGCCGATTTTGGCGCAACTGGAGTTGGGCGAGCGCGTTCAACGTGTGCAGCCGCGCTTCATGCTCGCCGAGTTTCTCGAACTGCTCGGCGGCCTCACGATAGGATGCCTCCGCGGCCAACAGATCGCCGCAGGCCTCGAGGGCCGCGGCCAGATTGCCCTTCGCCTGGGCTGACCGGGTGGCGTCGCCGAGCGCCGAGAAGACTTCAGCCGTGCCTTGAACCGCATGCAGCGCCTCTTCCGACCGCCCCGCCTTCAGCAGCACAACGCTGAGACTATTCGCCAATTCGGCAGCCTTCGCCCGATCCAATTCGGAGTCACGGGCGGACTCGAAGAGCCGGATGGCCTCTTCCAACCTCCCCTGCTTATAGGCGGCCATGGCTTGTGCCTCGAGGCCAACAGTTTGGGAGTTCAACGGGTAATCTCAGTGAGAACGGCTGCAAGCCCGCGCAGGCGGTCGATCGAAAGCTCGTTGAGCCGGATCGCCAGCCGGATCAGCCGATCGCTATCAGCCTTGCCCAGGAAATCGCGCACTTCTCCAGGGAGGGCCCGGAAGTTTTCATAAGCTCGCTGGTTGCGATACCAGTCGGCGAGCGGCCCTCGGCCTTGAGTGTCCACGTACTCTTCCATCGAGCGGCCCAGGGTAGAGGCCAGGGCTTCCAGCTCCGGGACCGGTATAGGCCGCAGACCGCGCTCAAAGGCGCTCACGCGGCTGGTGGGAAAACCAACTTTCTCCGCCAGCTGCCGGATCGACAGCCCGGCTTCTTCTCGGTGCTTGCGAAGCATGGCACCGATCATCTTCTGACGAAAGGAAACTACGACCCTGGGATCGAACTCAGCTTTCGGCTGCGCCTGTTCCGGCCGCCCGGCCACGAGACCGTTCAACGGCACGTCGAAGTGGAAGGCGAGCTGCTCGAGCTCAGGCAGCGAGATTCCCTTCCGACCGAGCTCATAGGAGGCCAGCGTACCGCTGCTGATACCGATGATATCGGCAGTCTGCTTGAGGCTCTTTCCGCCTCGCTTGCGAATCTCCCGCAAGAGCGCGCCGAGCATCTTGGTTTTCAGGAGACGCGTCGTCTGATCCATGGCTCCTTCTTGTGGGCTGGGCCTAAACGGTTGGGATCCTGCCAATTGAGAACTGGATCAGCTCAGCCGGCTCAATTTTACATGGGCTACAAACGAACGAGGAACTCGCGCTCCCCCGGGGAAAACTACTCACCCTTTCCGTTGGATCCCGGAGGGATCAGGTAACCGAGGCCCTGTCGGGTCACGATATGGATTGGGTTCTTGGGATCGGGCTCGATCTTCTGGCGCAGGCGGCTGAGGCAGACCCAGAGGATCTCCTTATCGTCACGGTATTCCGGCCCCCAAACCATCGTGAGCAGTTCCTCCGGAGTCAACACCCGCCCCTCTGAGGCGGCTAAGGTCTGCAGCAAACGATACTCGGTGGCAGTAAGTGAGACCTCCTTGCCACTGGAGCTGACCTGAGCCTTGGCCAAGTCGATCTGGAGATCATGGTGTGAATAGATCGGCTCGTGGAAGCTGCTGTCGGTCAGTCTTTCGGCCCGCCGAAGTACGGCCCGCACCCTGGCCAAGAGCTCCTGCGCCGAAAATGGCTTCACGATGTAGTCGTCCGCGCCGGCGTCCAGACCCCGCACCCGGTCGCGCTCTTCTCCCTTGGCGGTGAGGATGATGATGGGCACGGTGGAGAACTCCCGGATTCGCTCCGTCGCGGTAAACCCGTCCATGACAGGCATCATCACGTCCAGCAAGAGCAGGCCGGGCTGGTTGGAGGCGACCTTCTCGACGGCTTGCTGCCCGTTGTGAGCGGAGTCGACCGCGTAGCCGGCGGTCTCCAGATTGACTTGAACCAGTCGAACGTAACGCGGCTCGTCGTCCACAACCAGGATCATGATCTTATCGTTCATGCTCGGCCTCCGGGATGGGTTGCGTTGCAATCACGGGCAGGGTGAAAAAGATTCGGGTGCCGGATCCCTCCTGACTCTCGACGCCGATCTCGCCACTGTGCGCTTCGATGATCTTGCGGCAAATGTACAGCCCCAGGCCGGTTCCGCGCACGTTTGAGTTGTGTTCAGACACGCGATAGAAACGTTCGAATAGGTGGGGGATGTGCTGTGCGGCAATACCTGGTCCGGTGTCACCCACCTCAATCCGCACGACGTTGTCGTATGTGCGGGAGCGTATTGTAACGGGCGCAGTGGGTGCGTACTTGTTGGCGTTCGATACCAGATTGTCGATCACCTGGGAGATTCGGGTCGGGTCCACGTAGACGCTGGGCAAGTTGTCCGGCAGCTCCACCTGTAGCTGCATCTCGGGAAAGGCGGATTTCGTGCGTGAGGCCGAATCCCGAATTAGCGTGCCAACTAAGATCGGCTCGCGGGTCATTCCCAGTGTTCCAGTTTCCAGTCGCGAGGAATCGAGCAGGTTGTCAATCAACTCCCGAAGGCGATCAGCCTCCTCGTCGACGATCTGCAGGAATTCCATTCGTGTTTCAGGCTCCCAGGTGGCATCCTTCCGCATCATCGTGGTCACATAGCCCTTGATGAACCCCAGTGGTGTGCGCAGCTCGTGGGAGATCGTCGAGATGAACTCATCTTGCATGCGGGCCAACTCACGTTGGGCCTCCAGCGTGGCGATCCGGTGGGCCATGCGTCGGTTCTCCAACAGCTGGCCAACATGCCAGGCGACGAACTCGGCGAGGCGGATGTGTTCCGGCGGGTAGGACGGGCCGCCGAATCGGCCAAAGACCAGCCCGCCCACGCAGCGACCATGAACCATCATCGGTAAGCCCAAATAGTCGCGGCGCCGCTCGCGGCCCTGGATGCTCGCGCCGGCGTCCTCCTGGCGCAAGATCGTCTGGCCGCTTCGATAGGCTTCGATGGCCGCCGGCTCGCCCCAGGCCAGATCGGCCTCGCGCGCTCGGCCCCGGCCGAGCGCCAGCGCATAAGCCGGCTCCAACTGGCCGGTATCTTCGTTGGTCAGGAATAATGAGACGACGTCGAATATGAAAATCGTTCGCGAGAGCCGAAAGACCGCGTCCAGACCGGCTTCGGTGTCGTAGGTCTCGGCGACAATCCGCGCGATGGCATACACGGCATTCAGCTCCGTGCCGTGGGTGAGCGGGCCCGGTCGAACCAGTGGTCCGGTCATGCCGGCTCGGTAGCGAGCGGGAGATCGAACTGGAAGGTGCTCCCGATGTTTTCTTTGCTTTCCACCAGGATGGAGGCCCCGTGCGCGCCGACGATCTGTTTGACCAGCGCCAATCCCAGCCCCGTTCCTCCGTAACGGCGGGTTGGGGAACCGTCGAGCTGGTGGAAGGGCTCGAAGATCTCCTCCAGCTTATCCGCGGGGATTCCGATTCCCGTGTCGGAGACGGCGACTGTGACGAAATGATCGACCTGCTCGGCCCACAGTTTCACCCGTCCTCCTTCCGGGGTGAACTTGATCCCGTTGTCCACCAGCTGGTACAGCACCCAACTCAGTTTATCCAGGTCGGCCTGGACCGCAGGCAGCCCGGGATCCACGGCCAGTTGCAGCGTGACACCGGCCACCCCGGCCTTGTCCCGCGATCGTTCCATCACGGCCTGGGCGAGTTGGGCAAGCTGGGCTGGCCTTGGCTCCATGGCCAAGCCTTCCCGGGAGGCGGTCGAGAAGGCGATCAGATCTTCAATCAGGTGTTCCAGCCTCAGGGAGGCCCGGCTAATTACGGAGACTGCCTTGCGCTGCGGTGGAGTCAGCTGGCCTAGCTCCTGGTCCTCCAGCAGCTCGACATAGCCCTTCACGTGGGCGAGCGGCGTGCGCAATTCGTGTGAGACGTTCGAGATCAGATTGGTCTTGAGTTGGTTGAGTTCTTGGAGCCGGGCAAGCGCCTGGCGCAGCTCGGCCGTGCGCTCGGAGACCCGCCGTTCCAGGTTGCGGTTGGCCTCCTGCAAGGCAGCGTGAAGCTCGATGATCTGGCTGGTGATGGCCCGGTCAATCGTTTCTCGATCGACCAACTCCAGTTCCACCAGCGTCTGGCCGAGCAAACGGCGCTTGCCGGCCTTGGCAAGTTCCCTTTGGTGAACCAGTGCCATCTCGAGCTGGTCGGAGGTGAGCAGACCTTGACGAATCAGGTACTCGCCGAGCCGCGGCACGAAGGCCGCGGGGGTCTCCCCGAGTGGTGCCGTCTCCGGGATGCCAGCCAGGTATGCCCGTTCCGCCAGGAGCGCGAGCAGCGCCAGGTCCACCCCACAATTGGGGCAGGTCCTGGAATCCCCAGGCATGATGAACGAGCACTGGGGGCAGGGAATGGTGTTCTTCTCGACTACGGGGGAGACGGCTTCGGACATGCTTGGACCCGATTCGCGGGTATCTTAGCCGCTCCAGGGAAGGCCGGCAAGTGGAAGGTAGTACTGCAAGCTCTCTGTAAGGTACGGAGTGAAGTTTCCTAGGACATAATGGGACGGATGCTAGGAGCTTAAGATGGCGATCGAAGTCCTCTTGATTGACGACGACCCCGATCTCTCGACGATGCTGCGCACGCTGCTGCGAGGTCAGGACTTCCAGATCAAGGCGGTGTTTTCAAGCGAGGAAGGGATCGCGACTGTCAAGGCCCCCGATTCGGCGCCAGACGTAGTGATCTTGGACCTGCTCATGCCTGAGGTGGACGGCTGGGAGGTCTGCGAGCGGATCCGCGCGTTTTCGAACGTCCCCATCTTGATCCTTTCTGCCCTGGGTTCGCCGGGCAGCGTTGCCCGAGCCCTGGATGCTGGAGCGGATGACTATCTCATCAAGCCGGTGCATGCCAGCCTGCTGGCCTCTCGGCTGCGGACGCTGGTGAGGCGCAAGGCGCTGAATCCGAACATCCAGGCCGCCTAAGTCCGAGGGCTCTGAACCAGAGGATTGCCACGCTGCGACTGCTGCGTGGTTTTGTTTTCGGTGGGTGCCCAGGAGAGAGGGCGTGGCAGTCTAGAGTACAGCGAGCTGGTGGTCAACAACCTGGAGGTCTGGACGCTGTTGCTCGACCCATCCCGGAATTCCGGCCAGCAGCTGTTCCCCGTGGCGGTTGCTGTTGCTAACCACCACACAGGCGATCACTGCCGATCGGTGTGCGTCGTGGTGATCGATCTCGGCGGCGGACACGTTGAACTGCCGGTGGAGTGCGGCGAGCAGCGGCTTTAGCCGGCCGCGCTTTTCCTTTAGAGAGGTGCAGCCGGGCAGATGGAGCTCAAGGGTGAGGGCCACTACATGCATCACCGGTAGGTCCATTCGAACCGCCCGTAGCGTTCGTCGCGCAACTCCCGGCTGCGGACGAGTTCAGCCGGAGAGGGCTGATCTTCAACGAGTTCGAGGTCCAGCGCCTTGCGAAATCCACTGACCACTGCCGCGGCAACCTGCTCCCAGCTGACCCGCTGGCCGAGAGCCTGCTCCACGGTGGCGGCGGCCTGGCGGACGGAGCGGCTTGCCTGCTCGCGATCTTGGACGCGCAGGACCCGGGAGATCCTGGCGATGTCGCCCTCCAGTGGGAGCGAGCCGTGCTGCAGGACGGCCCGGGCGCGCCGCAGTTGTGCAGAACCCAGCAGCTTCTTGCCTGCCCATGTGATCTCATAAGCGCCCGGTACCTCAAAACACACCGGACTATCGCCGTTGCTAGCGAGGTCTGGCGAATTGACCCGCAGCTCAGGATCGAGACCGAGATCTTGTAATGCTCGCATCAGCCCGGCGCTCAGTCGTTTGTAGCTCGCCAGCACTCCTCCGCTGAAGAGTGGGTCTCGGATGAGGCCGGCAACTGAATACGTCAGCTCATCGGTATGTAGGATGGCCTTGCCGCCGGTCGGACGACGGACGAGATCCCATCCTAGATCCTGCAGCTTCTCCAGATCTACCAGCTCGGACACCTGCGCATAGCCAAGAGAGAGGCAAGGGGGATTCCAGGCATATAGCCGCAACGTCGGCGGCGATGCGCCAGACGAAACGCTTTCCAGGATTGCCTCATCCAGGGCCATGTTCTCTGGGCCTGACATCGGTGTAGATCGGATCAGACGCCAGCGGACCGCGGTCATGCGCGGCATTATACCCAGCGGGTCGCTATGGTAGACTTGCCCGCCGTCGCTGCCATTCGCTCCACGTGGCACCCTGCCAATCCACCGTCGCTCGAGTCCGGCCTAGCCTGATTTTCCTCTCGGCGCTGTTCGCCGCATGCTCTGCGGCCGCCCCAGCTGCCACCGCAACGCCCGAACCTCTACTACCGACCGCAACCGCTAGTCCGACCACCCTGCCTGCACCGGCGACTCCGCCTGCCGAGGGCCTGCAGGGGAGAGTTAGCATCTGGTTGTCCTGGGGGCCGGAGGGGGTGCGCAGTTTGAACGAACTCATTCGGTCTTTCCAGGGTCGCCACCCGGAAGTAGTTTTTGCGGTGGGGTACGTTCCGCCGGATGAACTGCGCACCACCCTCGAGCAGGCCTACTCGGTCGGAGAACTGCCGTCGCTGTTTCTTGCCCCCTCCATGTGGGGCCCTGAACTGATGGATGCCGGCATGATCCTCGATCTCTCGAACCAGCGGGTCGATCAACTCAAGCCGATCGTTCACAACTTGGCCTGGAGCCAGGTCGAATACCGAGACAAGGTTTTGGGATTGCCGATCAGAATGCATGGGAATGTTCTCTATCGGAACCGCGAACTTGCCTCGGTGCCGGCTGCCACGGTCGAAGCGCTGGTCGAGGCGGCCCGACCGTTCCGCGGGACGCCGGCTGTCGGGATCAATCTGGATTACGGATACTCGACCATCGTACCGTTCGCGCTGGCCTGCGGTAGCCCGCTCGTGCAAGAGGGTGCGGCCCCAGACCTGCAAGGGGAGGTCGGCCCGTGCTGGCTAGGCCTGCTCCAGGAGCTGAGCGGGGCTGGCTCGGTGTCATTCAGTTCCGAACTCGACCGGGAGGCCTTTCAGGTTGGTCAGGCTGGCTGGTTGGTCGAGAGCACGGAGATCTACGCGAGCTTCGCTAATACGTTGGGCGAGGGGAAGGTGGCAGTCGATCCCTGGCCGCTATATGAGGAGACGGGTCAGCAGCTGGCTGGATACGTGTGGACCGAAAATCTGTACTTTCGGGTGCGGCCGGAACCGACCGACTTGGAGGCTGCCTGGGCCTTTGCGGCCTTCCTGCTCTCGGCGGATGCGCAGCTCGCCTTGAGCAACCCGGCGGGAGCCGGTAATCTCCCGGTCTACGCGGGCGCGTTTCCTCTCGTCGGAGCACTCGGGCAGATGCGTCAGGCCCTGCTCGGAGGCATCTCACGCCCTCTCGATCCCCCAGAGCCGAAGTATGTGGAAATCCTGGAACGGGCAGCCAGGGCTGTCTCGGTCCAGGGCACCGCCGTCGACGTCGCGCTTCGAAAGGCCATCGAAGAACTCGCAGATGTATAATCCTCGGCCGTCCCTTTAAGGTAGCCGAGGATGCACGTGATTCTCACTCACGAACAGGCAGATTTTGACGCCGTCGCCTCTCTCTGGGCAGCTTCCCTGCTTGAGCCGGAAGCCCTGCCTGTGCTTCCTCGAAGAATCAATCGAAACGTTCGCGGTTACCTGACTCTCTACGGCGAGCATTTCTCTTTTGACGAGGCTGGCGATCTACGCTATCGGGACCTGAATCGTCTGACGATTGTAGATACCCAGGCACCCGCCTCGGCCAAGGGGTTGACTTCCCGCACGGCAGTTCGGCTGATTGATCACCACCCGCGCGAATCGGGCCTCGATCCCTCCTGGTCGATTCAAGTGGAGCCGGTCGGGGCAACTGCGACGCTCCTGGTCGAAGCGCTGCAAGAGACTGGCAGGAGCCTGGATGCGGAGTCAGCGACTCTGCTACTGCTCGGGGTCTACGAGGATACGGGCTCGCTCATGTACCCCGGGACGACCGCCCGCGACGTTCGCGCCTGCGCCTGGCTGCTGGAGCAGGGGGCCAGCCTGGCCGTTGCCAACGAATTCCTGAATCCACCTCTCTCGCCCCAACAGCGAGAGCTATACGCCCGCTTGCTGGGGACAGCGGAACTTCATCAGATCAGCGGACTTCCGATCCTGATCGCCGGCGCCGATGGAGCCGGCATGGAAGACGAGATCTCGAGCCTGGCCCACCGGCTGGGAGAAGCCTACGAGGCTTCCGGTCTGTTCCTTTTGGTCACACTCGCTGGGGGCATCCAGCTCGTTGCTCGCTCGTCCACCGAATCGCTCGACGTCGGCGCAGTCGCTTCGGTGTTGGGTGGAGGGGGCCACCGCAGAGCGGCCGCTGCACTAATCAAGGACGGAAGCCTGGCGGAACTGAGGTCTCGTCTTCTCAAGCTGCTTCAGGAGATGATCCAGCCGACCAGAACGGTCGCCGAAATCATGTCGCGCGGGCCGCAGCTGCTCCGGCCCAGCCTCACGGTGAGAGAAGCCGCTGATCAGATGCAGCGTTTCGGGCACGAGGGCTATCCGGTGACCGACGATGGGCAGGTCGTCGGGCTGCTCACCCGGCGGGCGGTTGATCGGGCCATGGCGCATGGGATGCAGGCCCGGCCTATCTCGGACATCATGGAGGCCGGCAGCCTGGTTGTCCACCCTGAAGACTCCGTCTGGCACCTGCAACGGGTGATGATCGAGCATCAGTGGGGACAGGTGCCGGTCTCAGACCCCAAGACTGGAGAAGTGATCGGCATCGTCACTCGCACGGATTTGTTGAACTCGCTCAGTGGAGGACCGAATTCCAACGGAACGCCCAGCCTGACCAACCGGCTTGATAAGACAATTCCCGCCGCACGCCTATCGCTGCTGAAGTTGATCGCCGACGAGGCAGTTCGCAGCGGGTCGGCGTTTTACCTGGTAGGAGGCTTCGTTCGGGACCTGCTGCTTGAGAGGCCCAGCACGGATTTCGACCTGGTAGTAGAAGGCGACGCGATTGCTCTGGCGATGACCCTGGCGGGGAAGTACGGTGGCAAGGTGAATAGCCACCGGCGCTTCGGGACCGCCAAATGGCGGCTCGATCCCCGGAACACAGCGCTCGCCACCGCTCTGCGTGTGCAGGCTCCCCTGAGCGAAGCCGAAGGGGCTCCCGAGTTGCCCGAGAGTCTGGACTTCGTGTCGGCCAGAACCGAGTTCTACAAACACCCGACCGCCCTGCCGTCGGTCGCGGAAGGGAGCATCAAGCTCGATCTGCACCGCCGGGACTTCAGCATCAACACCCTCGCGCTCCGCCTGGACGGCCGCTTCTATGGCCAGCTGCTGGATTACTGGGGCGGTGGGAGGGACCTGCGCGAGGGCCAGATTCGCGTTCTGCACTCTCTGAGTTTCGTAGACGATCCCACTCGCATGCTGCGGGCGGTTCGCCTCGAGCAACGCCTGGGGTTTTCGATCGAGGCCCGCACGCTAGAGCTTATGGGTCAGGCCCTGCCGCTGCTCAGTAACGTGAGCGGCGCTCGGATCCGAGCAGAGCTTGCTGATATCTTCGCAGAGGACCAACTTGTAGCGATCATCGCCCGCCTTGCCGAGCTGGGATTGCTTGAAGCAATCCACTCTGCCCTCACCTGGGACGGCTGGCTCAAGGCCCGCTTCGAGGAAGCCGGCCGCTTTTCTGTGCCCTCGGACTGGAGACTCGAGCCTGCTCCAGCGCTTGAGAGACTCCGCTATTCCCTCTGGCTGTATCGACTCGCTGCAAGCGACGCACAGTCGGTTTGCAATCGGCTGAGTTTCAGCCAGGCGGACCGGACGGTCATTCTGGCGGCCGGCCGGTACGATTGCGAGCTGACTAGCGACCTCCGGCCGAGTCAGATCGTGACCTGCCTCGAGAGCCTACCGGAGGAGTCGCTGGTTGCAGAATGGCTGGCGCTAGATGGGGACGCAAACGCAAGGAGGATCATCGGGCAATTCCTCTCCGCCTGGCGCTGGGTACGGCAAGGGACCGACGGGTCCAGACTGCGTGAGTTGGGGTTGCCTGCCGGGCCGGCCTACCGTCAGATCCTGGGTGAACTGCGGGCGGCCTGGCTGGACGGGCAGATCTCAACCGATTCCGAAGAGCAGACGCTGCTAGCCCGGCTGATCGCGGAGGCCCAGCAGCGTGGATAGATTCGCTCCACTGGTCATCCGACTCGCCACGGAACAGGATCTGCCCGCGCTCGAGTGGGATGGTGAGTACCGGCACTATCGCCGGCTCTTTCAGAGGGCAATGGAGGAAGCACGCCGCGGCCGGCGGATCCTGCTGCTGGCCGAAGTCGACGATCAGATCGTTGGCCAGATCTTTGTCCAGCTGTCAACCAAACCCGCCTTTTCCTTCCTCGGAATGGCCTCAGGTTATCTCTACGCGTTCCGGGTAAAGAAGCCGCATCGCAATCAAGGGATCGGAACACAACTGATCGCTGAGGCGGAGTCGCAGCTTCGACGACAGGGTCACGCCAGAGCGGTAATCTCGGTGGCCAAACGAAATGTCTCCGCCATGCGGCTATACGAGCGGCTCGATTACCGGATCTTTTCCGAGGATCCCGGTGAGTGGTCCTACGTCGACCACCTCGGACGGCTGCGGAAAGTTCGCGAGCCATCCTTCGTCCTGGAGAAATCGCTCTAA
>CAYHJH010000005.1:0-21526 GCA_964356605.1 uncultured Anaerolineaceae bacterium | reverse complement strand
TGCTGTACGCGATCGCATTCATGTTCGTGGTCCCGGCAGCCGCTGGGCAGCTGGCGGCAACCGACAGCCTCGCCGAGGCCTTCAACGTTCGGAAGCTCGTAAGCCTGATCCGCAATGCCCCGGCGGCCTATCTAATTGTGATCCTTGGTCTGCTGGTTGCCGGGATCATCGCGCCCCTGGGAGTAATCGCCTGTGTGATCGGGGTATTCTTCACGCTCGCCTATACCATGGCCATCCAGGGTCATCTTTTTGGCCAGGCCTATCTGCAGGGTTCGAAGGCCGCGGCCGCTTGACGCCGCTTTCGCAACCGGAGGACTTTTCCGGTCGAATTCACAAGGGCTGCTGCTTGGGGGGCAGCCCTTGTGTTTGGTGATGCTTGCCTGGTGAGGGGACTCTCCGATGCGAACAAGGCATGGCAAGCGAGAGGCATCGGATCGACGGTCTTCTTCTCTATGCAGCAATAGAGGTCTTCAATCGCGCGCATTCGTGATCTCGTGAACGTCGGCCTGCAGGTTCAACGGCCCGGGGTCCCGCAAGATGGGCCGTTGACTCCTGCGTTGCAGGCGATGGCGGCGACAAAGCCTGACGGCGGCTCGATCTCAATGGTCGGGGCCGAGCTGGCGGGGCTGATCGAGCCGCTGACGATCCGGGTTGCCTTCCTGCCTACCGGCGGCAGCGGCGCCACGCCCTGGCGGACCTGGTTAGTGCTTGACATCAGCTATCGAGGCCCGGGACAGGCGAGCGCAGCGGCTCGGATCGGGCTGGTGGCGCACGAGCTGACGCATGTCCTGCAGCGCGAGCTGCGCGACCCCGAATTCTGGCCGGATGGTACCCTGCGCCCCTCCCGCTCGCGGAGGTGGCTGGGGGACTCGACCAACTATATGGAAGTGCTGGCGTACGTCATTGGTGCGAGCGTTGAGCTGGATCTGCTCGAGGCGAAGGGGATGAGGGTAGACCAGCGGCTGTTGGATGACCTCGCCACCTTTGCCGCCGAGGACGCGGCCAACGCCGCCCGCTACGTGGTGAAGCGCTTCCCAACCAATGCGACCTACCGGAAGAACGAACGGGAGGAGGCCACAGTACCGGATCGACGCATTCCGGCCGGGGGGTGGCCGCACTGGCTGCAACAACTGGGCTTTTCGGCGCGGGTGGTCGAGCGGGTCCGAGAGCAGGCCGCCCTCGGGAACCCGCAGCGGGCCGAGCCGGAACCCGGGCGTCCCCTCCCGGGATAAACGCATCGAAATGGTACAATCCTCGGGCTCGCGGGGAGGGCGGAACTGCGCGTGTCGACGCTGAACCACACCTTCCAGGGCGTACTCCGCTACCGGGGGGGCGAACACCAACTTTCGTACCTCGGCCACAGAATCAGCGGGCTCGGCACCCTGCTTTTCCTCACGATTCACATCCTCGACACCTCCACGGTTTACTTCTTTCCCAACCTGTACGAACACGCCATCAACATCTACCGATCGACGCCCATGATGTTGGGGGAGATGGTTTTGGTTGTGGGGGTCATCGCCCACGGCGTCAATGGGCTACGCATTGCGCTGTCGGATTTCTTCCCGACCTGGTGGCAGCAGCGGCCGCAGAGGACGGCCCTATGGATCGTGGTCGCGGTGAGCGCCGCCCTCAGCGTGCCGGCGCTTTTCTTCATGGGTCGCTCGCTCTACCTGAACAACATATGCCGCTGTCCGCCTGCGGAGGGACCGAGCTTGGCTCTGCCGCTTTGGGCCGACCTTGCCATCGGCGGATCGTTCGTGATCGCGCTTGCGGTCCTTGCCCGGGCCGGAACCTTCCGGACGCTGTTCAACCGCCGGCCGCGCAATTTCGAGACCTGGATGTGGCTCATGATGCGCTGGTCGGCCGTGCTCTTGATCCCGCTGGTCTGGATCCACGTGCTGCTCGTCGATGTATTGTTCGGCGTGCATAGCATTGACCTGAACTACGTCGAGCTGCGCTGGGCCACGCTAGGGTGGCGAATCTATGACATTGCGCTGCTGGCCTTCGCATTTGCCCACGGGATGAACGGTTTGCGCGGCGTAATGCAGGACTACGTGCACTCCCCGACCTGGCGCAGCCGGCTCAACTGGACGATCCTGGGAATGTGGATCGTCTGGACGGTCATCGGCGCGGCGGCGATCGTTGGCGGAGTCCGAGCGGCCTGAATCGCCCTCGGGCTACGTACTTGTGGCATTCCCAATCGATGTGGAGGATCTGAGTGGCAATACGCCATCAACATGACGTGCTGATTGTTGGCGGGGGCGGAGCAGGGCTCATGGCAGCCCTGCATGCCTCCAAGGGCGCCGAGACCGCTGTGTTGACCAAACTCCACCCGGTTCGGTCCCACACCGGCACTGCCCAGGGCGGAATCTGTGCGGCGCTGGGAAGCGAGGAAAATGACAACCCAGAGTGGCACACGTACGATACCGTGAAGGGCAGCGACTACCTGGGCGACCAGGACGCTATCGAATTCATGTGCGAGCAGGCGGTGCCAACGATTTACGAACTCGAGCATATGGGGCTGCCCTTCAATCGTACGCCGGATGGCAAGATTGCCCAGCGTTACTTTGGTGGGCATACCAATAATCTGACTGGTAAGCCAGTGCGCCGCGCCTGCTACGCGGCGGACCGCACCGGGCACATGATCTTGCAGACCCTCTATCAGCAGTGTATCAAACACAAAGTCACCTTCATGGATGAGTTTCAGGTGATGGATGTATTGATCGATGAGCAGGGCGCGGCCGGCGTCGTGGCGGTCGAGCTCGCCACTGGCGAGCTGCACATCTTTCACTCCAAAGCGGTGATCTTGAGCACCGGCGGCTGGGGCCGGATCTTCGAGATCACCTCCAATGCGCACTCCTACACAGGGGATGGGGTGGCGATGACACTCCGTCGCGGCATCCCGGCGGAGGATATGGAGTTCTTTCAGTTTCATCCGACCGGGATCTACAAGATGGGAATCTTGATCACCGAAGGCGTGCGCAGCGAAGGAGGGGTGCTCATCAACGGTAAGGGCGAACGCTTCATGGAGCGCTACGCCCCGAGGATGAAGGACCTCGCCTCCCGCGACCTGATCAGTCGGGCCATGTATCTCGAAGTGCGTGAGGGTCGGGGGATCGACGGCGGCCGCTACCTGCATCTGGATGTGCGTCCGGAGACGGTCAACAAGTATGCTGAGGCCGATGGCCGGACTCGGCCGGACGGAACGCCCTATCGGGTGACCGGCGAAGAGATCCTGGCCAAGGTGCCGGACATCATCGACTTCTGCCGGACCTACATGGCGGTCGATCCCATCACCCAGCCCATGCCGGTGCAGCCGACTGCGCACTACGCCATGGGCGGGATTCCCACCAACCTGCAAGGGGAAGTCGTTCGGGACGAACTGAACACGGTTGTGCCCGGCTTGTACGCGGCGGGCGAAGTGGCCTGCGTCTCGGTGCACGGATCGAATCGGCTTGGCACCAATTCATTGCTGGACCTGGTCGTCTTCGGCCGAGAGTGCGGCAAGCGAGCGGCTGAGTACGCCGCCAAGTCGGCCTGGCCGACTTTGGCGTCAAAGCCAGAGGAACGCGTGCATGAGCAGCTGCAGCGCCTGCGAAGCGCCAGGGGTTCTGAGAAGGTGGCGACTCTCCGCAAGGAAATGCAGCAGGTCATGTTCGAGCACGTGGGGGTCTTTCGCACCCAGGAAGGCATGCGCGCGGCGGTCGACAAGATCCGAGAATTGAAGCAACGCTATTACAAGGTGCGCCTGGACGATCCGGGCAAAGTCTTCAACACCGACCTGCTGGAGGCCTGGGAGCTCGGCTGCATGCTGGACGTGGCCGAAGTCACTGCGGTGGCTGCATTGGATCGGACCGAAAGCCGAGGAGCGCATGCCCGGGAGGATCACCGCGACCGTGACGACGCAAACTGGCTGAAACACAGCCTGGCCTATCAGGAGAACGGCCAGATCTCGCTTCGCTATAAGCCAGTGACCATCACGAAATGGAAGCCACAGGCGCGAACGTATTGACACTTGAAAAGTGTCTCCAACTGGTGGAGGCGTGGAAGTGAAGTTGTTGAAAACCGGCCGGGCTACGGTCATACTGGCACGTGGCTGGCAACCGTTGGTTTCCGCCCCGGCCGCGGGCAGCTCATCAGGAGAACTTGCATGGAGGTAGAGCTCCGAGTCCGCCGCTTCAATCCAGAAGTCGACGAGCGAGCGCATCTTGAAACCTATACGGTCCAGGCCGAGCCAAGCGACCAGGTGCTCGACCTGCTAAACCAAGTCAAGTGGTACCAGGATGGCAGGCTGGCGTACCGGCGCTCGTGCGCTCACGGGATCTGCGGGTCGGACGCCATGCGCATCAACGGAGTGAACCGGTTGGCGTGTAAGGTGCTGGTGCGCGATCTGGGAGAGAGAATCACCGTCGAGCCGATCCTTGGCCTGCCCGTGCTGAAAGACCTGATCGTGGATATGGAACCGTTCTGGGACCATTACCGGTCAGTGGTGCCCTACTTCTCTAATGAGGAACCGGCTCCTGAAAAGGAGCGCCTGCAGAGCCCAGAGCAGCGGGCGCGCTTCGACGACACGACCAAGTGCATCTTGTGCGCCGCCTGCACCACCTCATGCCCATCTTTTTGGGCGGATGGTGAATACGTCGGTCCGGCGGCGATCGTCCAGGCCCACCGGTTCATCTTCGACAGCCGGGATTCGGCCGCAGACGAACGGCTCGAAATCCTGGGCGAGCAGATGGGGGTCTGGCGTTGCCGGACGATCTTCAACTGCACGGTTGCCTGTCCGCGCGACATCAAGATCACCCAGGCGATTGGTGAGGTAAAGAACGCCATCGCCACCGGCCGGTTAGATTGAGGCCAGAGCGGCCAAACAGATGAAGCACGCACCGGTGATCCAGGATTCGGCAATGGACCTTTCTTCGGCGTATGAACGCCGGCCGCGCATCCTGGTGGCGGACGACGACTGGTTGAACCGCGACCTGCTCCAGGCCTACCTGACCTCGTCGGGCTGCGAGGTGGTGACTGCTGCGGACGGCGAGACGGCGCTCCGGCTGGCCCTAAATCTCCCTCCAGATCTGGCGTTGATCGATGTGCAGATGCCGCGCATGGATGGGCTGGAGCTCTGCAGCAGGCTGAAGAACACTCCCGCGACGCGCTTTGTGCCGGTGGTCATCATCACGGCACTCGATAGCGAGGAAGAGAAGCTCAGCGCCTTTGAGGTTGGCGCCGACGACTTCATCACCAAGCCGTACAGCTCGATTGTGCTGCTCGCTCGGGTGCGCTCATTGCTCCGCATCAAGCGGCTGCACGACGAAGTGGAATCGCGCAACGCGCTGCTGCGGAAGGTGCTGGACCGTTATGTGGCCGAGGATGTAGCCGACGTCATTCTGACCAACCCCGAGCGCTACTTAAAACTGGGGGGTGAGACCCGGCAGGTCACCGTGCTGTTCGCCGATATCCGTGGCTTCGTCCGCTATACCGAACAGCACACTGGCCCGGAAGTGATCCGGACATTGAACCAGGTATTTCAGGCGTTGAGCAAAGTGGTCTTTGCCCATAAAGGTACGTTCGACAAGTACCTGGGCGACGGGCTGATGGCCTTCTATGGCGCGCCGGTGGCGGGTGAGGACGACGCGCAGCGAGCGGTGGCGACTGCGGTGGAGATGCAGCGACTCTTTGCGAATCTGCGGAAGGATCCCGCTGTCGACATGGAGGGCCTTGGCCTGGGCATTGGGCTGCATTCTGGCGAGGCCATCGTGGGCAACATCGGCTCTGAGCAAGTGATGGACTACACTGTCGTCGGCGACGCGGTCAACGTGGCGAAGCGGCTGACGGATATCGCCCAGAGCGGGCAGATCCTGTTCAGCCAGGACACGTTTCAGGAGCTAAAGGGTGTCCAGGCCAAGAAGCTCAAGCCGGTCAAATTGCCCGGCCGGGAGGAGCAGGCGACCCCCTACCTCATCGAAACGTCAAGAGGGTAGGCCCGAAAAGCGAGGCCGTGAGCTCGGCGCTCGTGAGGTCTAAGTAGGGGAGATATAATCCGATCCAGCCCCAGTAGCTCAAAGGATAGAGCAGGGCACTCCTAAGGCCAAGGTTGCGCGTTCAATTCGCGCCTGGGGCATGAGGGATAATTCGGCCGCCGGTACCCGATTGAGCCCGGCGGCCGGTGCTTTTGGCCTCGGGGGTCGACGGCCACACCGCTATTTTACGGCCGCGGGGGGTTGGGACGATCCCGCCGGCGAAGCGAATCGGTGGCTGCCTGATCGAGGCTTGAACCAACCTGGCCGATCACCACCCCATAGATCGCGGCAGCCTGTGTCGGCGTGAGCAGCTCGTCCCTCACGTCGTTCCGTACACGGTCCGGATCGCGTTCGAGGGGATCGCCGTAGCCTCCGCCGGAGCCGGTGATCAAGCGGGCCAGGTCGCCGCGGGCCAACCGGTAGCGGGCCAGCTTGCCGCGCCGCAGGGAGGGGATGGTCGCTCCGCGCGGAATAATCTCAACGGCGTTCGGCGAGCCATCGCCCCCGCCGCTGGCACCCCAGGGGGGATACTTGAAGCGGCCGAAGGTGGCCGTGAGAAAAGCCTCTTCGCAGAGGATCCGATAGTCCCGCACCAAACCATAGCCGCCGCGGTAGCGGCCGTTTCCCGCTGCCTGTTCCGTGTTGAAGGTGAATTGTTCGACCAGGATCGGGTAGCGCGTCTCGCACACCTCGACCGGCATAATGGTGGTCTCGCCGTCACCGGCAGGGACCATCCCGCTCACACCATCGCGATCGCAGCCTGCCCCCCAGCCCCCTGCCTGAGGCTCGACCAGAACGAACGCACCGCGCAGTTCGTCTGCCCCGCTGACGATGGTTCCGCACACGCTGAGATGATGTCCAACGGGCAAGCGGTCTGTGGCGATCGGGAAGAGCGCCTCCCAGATCAGGTCGCTGGCGTAGGCACTGGTCTCCCAGTAAGTCGAGACCGGGGCAGGACGTTGGGCGGTGAAGATCGTGCCCTCCGGGCAACGCACCTCGAGCGGCCGGAAGAACCCGTCGTTGTTCGGGAAGTGCGGGTCGGTAGCCTCTTTGAAGATCTCCCGGCAGGAGACCAGCAGACCGGTCCAGGTGGTGTTGATTGGCCCGCGGGCTTGGGGAGCGGATCCGGTGAAGTCGGCGATGAATCGCTCCGGCGAGACAATCACCCTGACCGAGACCCGCAGGGGCTCGTCGGTCAGCCCATCATCATCGATCCACATCTCGGCGAAATACTCGCCCGGAGAGAGCTCCGCCAGGCGGGCCCGCGCCGCCCGCTCGGCGCGGTTCAGCATCATGTCAATCGCCTCGCGGAGCACCGGCGGCCCATATTTCTCACAGACCGCCAGGACTCCACGCTCGCCGGCGCGCAGCGCGGCCACCCCGGCGTAGAAGTCACCCAGAGTCATTTCCGGCAGGCGGACGTTCGCTCGCAGCAGGTCGAGCACACTCTCGACCGGCTGGCCAGCACGCATCATCTGTACCCCAGGAAGCTGCAGCCCTTCCTGGTAGATCTCGGTAGCGTCGGTCGTCCAGCTGCCGGCGGCCATGCCCCCCACTTCAGTCCAGTGAGCTTTGTTGGCCGCGAAGCCTACGAGCTGTTTCTTAAAGAAGATCGGTGAGACGAGCACGACGTCGGAGAGGTGCGTACCTCCACCGGCGTAGGGGTCGTTGGTGGCGTACACGTCGCCGGGCCGCATGGCCTCGGCCCCGTACTTGTGCAGGATCTCCTGCGCGGCGAAGCTCAGGCAGCCGATGAAGCCGGGAACGCCCGCCGCCTCCGCGATCAGCTCGCCGCGGGGCGTCACCAGGCCGCAGGCCATGTCGAGGACCTCGTAGATGATGGGGCTCTGAGCGGTCCGGCGGAGGGTGAGGAACATCTCCTCCGCCGTGGCGCGCAGCATCTCGCCGATGATCTCGACGGTGAAGGGATCGACCTTCACGCGGGGATCTTTTGTCCGGAAATGCGCGTCCCGACCGCGGCCGGCTGTTTGAACAGCCCCCAGGCCTCCAGCTCTTCGCGCGGCGGGGCCTCACTGCCCCACTTGCGGCTGGGGTGCCAGCCGAAGGTCGCCGCCAGCTCGGCCAGGAACTCGGCGTACTTGAACGGTGCGGTGACCGCGTCGATCACGGGCACACCCAGTTCCTGCTGCATTTGCCGATTAAATCCGTACTCAGCGGTGCATCCCAAGATGAGCACCTCGGCGCCATCTTGCTCGATCGCTTTGCGCCCGGCGGTCATGAGCCGTTCGCAGGTGAGGTCATGATTGGCTTGGAAGTCGTGCACGCCGAGCTCCAAGGGCAGCATGGACACCATGCGATGCTCATGGCCGTACAAGCGCACGTTCTCGCTCATCTTGGGAATCCACTTTCGCCGGCCGACCAGCACAGAGAAGGTGTTGCCCAAGTTGCTGGCAATGGCGGTAGCCGACTGGCAGGGCGCGGTGACGATGGCCCGGCCCGACACCTCGCGGGCCTCACGCAGGCCCACATCATAGAAACAGCCGATGACGATCGCGTCGTATTCATGCGAGGCCTCTTCGGCGATCCGCACGATGTCGCCGACGACCAGACCTTCGTAGGCGTGGTATTCCACGTGCTTGGGCCGATCCTCCGGCAGCGCGACCACATCCACTTCGGTGTCGGGCCGCTTGGCCTGATTAAGGATCTTGAGCACGTCACCGCTGAACACGTCCGTCCCGATTGGGTCAATCCAAAGGATGCGCATCACTACACCTCCTACGCCTTTTGCTCTATTGGCAAGACCCGCGTCGAACGGTGTCTTGCTTTTCGCCGAACCCCGGCATGGGTCAGCTATGCCTTGCGGCCGCCAACCAAGTTCGCCACGCGCAGCGTCTTGGACTCCAGGGAAACCCCGTAGTCCGCCTTCGCCTGTTCTGCCGTAATGTAGCCGTCTTTCACGTCAAGCACGACCATTTCGACGGGCCGTTTGAGCGGGTCGCCGTACCCACCGCCCGTGGCAGTGATCAGCCGGGCGACATCGCCCTTCTTCAAGTGATATTGAGCCGCCTTGCCAAAGACCTCGGGCCGCTTGCCGTCGGCGAAGAGGATCTCTATATAGTTGCGAGATCCCTGCTTCCCTCCCTGCGCGCCCCAGGGAAGGAACTTATGCCGTCCGAAGGTCCCGGTGAACCAGGCCTCTTCGGCGGTGATGCGGTAATCGCGGACCAGGCCGCGGCCGCCGCGGAACCTGCCGGCACCACCCTCGGCGATGTCGAAGCCAAATTGGTCGACCAGCACGCCGTAGCGGGTTTCACAGACTTCAACGGGGATGATATAGGTCTCGCCATCCCCGACGCATACCAGGCCGTTCTCGCCATCTTTGTCGGCACCGGCTCCCCAACCGCCGGCCTGCGGCTCGACCAGCAGGAAGAGCTCGCCGCTGTCCGGATGCAAGCCGGCGACGATCGTCCCGCATACGCTAAGGAAGTGGCCCGACGGGAGGCGGTCGGGTAGCACGGGCGACATGGCTTTCCAAATCAGATCGGCCGCGTAGAGCATCGTCTCCCAATAAGTAGAGACGGGTGCCGGCCGGCGGCAGGTAAAGATGGTGCCTTCCGGACAGACGACCTCCAGTGCTCGGAAGCAGCCCTCGCTGGCGGGGATGGAGGGATCGGTGAGCGCCATGAGCACGGCCCGCGCCGCGGAGTAGAGACCCGTGCGGGCGCAGTTCACCGGCCCGGGTACCTGATCATGGGTGCCGGTAAAGTCGCAGATGATACGGTCGCCAGCGACGGTGACCTTGACCCGAACCTCAAATGGACCGTTGCCGATGCCATCGTCGTCGATGTAGTCCACGGCCTCGTATACACCGTCAGGCAGCTTGCGGATTTCCTGGCGGGTGAGCTGCTCGCTGTAGTCGAGCAGGGCATCGATGCCGCGCAGGACCAGATCTACGCCGTATTTCTCGCACATCTCGCGGAAGCGGCGCTCGGCGATGCGCATCGAGGCCACCTGGGCATACATGTCGCCGATGCTCATATCGGGTGTGCGGACGTTGGCTCGGATGATATCCAGCAGGCTTTGGATCGGCTGCCCCTGGTCGAATAGTTTCACACAGGGGAATTGCAGGCCCTCCTGGTAGATCTCGGTGGAGTTGGTCGTCCAGCTGCCGGCGGCCATGCCGCCCACCTCGGTCCAGTGGCCTTTGTTGGCTGCGAAGGCCACGAGCCTCCCGGCGTAGAAAATCGGAGCGATGATCGAGACGTCGGAGAGGTGGGTTCCCCCGCCGCCATAAGGGTCGTTGGTGATGTAGATATCTCCGGGCTTGAGATTCTCGGCGCCGAACTTATCCAGCACGCTGCGCACGCCGAAGTCGAGCGTCCCCAAGAAGAGCGTAACCCCATTGCCCTGTGTGATCAGGTTCCCCTTGGCGTCGGTGAGCCCGGTCGCGTAATCCAGCACTTCATAAATGATGGTGCTCATGCTGGTTCGCTGCATGGTGACGAACATCTCGTCCCCGACGGCAACCAGCCCTTCCCTAATGATCTCCAATGTGAAGCGATCGATCACCTTGGCAGATTTCCTGAGAGGTTTTCTGTTCGTTTTAGCCATGTCTGCCTCCTCAAGCCCGTTTGGCGGCCAGCTCGATATGCAGGAAGCCGTACTTGTCGCAGGTCAACTTCTGACCCGGGAAGATGACCGTAGTAGCAGCCGGCTCTTCCACGACCGCGGGGCCCTTGATAACGGAGCCGACCGGCAGACGGTCGCGCTCGTAGATGGTTGCCTTGTGAAAGCCCAATTCGTCGAAGTTGACTCGGCGCGTGCCCTTGCGGGCATCGCTCAGCCGGCCTTTACGGGCCGCGAGCTTCTTGATCTTGGGCTTTTGGACGCGCCCCAAAGCGGTGATGTGGTAATTGACGAGTTCAACGGCCGTATCCAGCCGGAAGGTGTAACTCTGCTCGTGGAGGGTGTGAAAGCGCTCGTTGATCTCGGAGATCATCTTGGCGGTAATTTTTCCGCGCGGCAGGGGAACCTTGACGGTGTGTTCCTGGCCCATGTAGCGCATGTCGGCGAAGCGATCGACGACTATCTCGGCCCGTTTGACGCCCTGAGAGAGCAAGTCGAGCAAGGCCTGTTTCTCCATCCCGGCATAGATGGAGTTCAGCCTGGCAGGATCGACTTGATCGGTGCGGGTGATGAGCGTGCGGATGTAGTCCTTGCGCAGGTCAGTCATCAACATACCCCAGGCGGAGAACACGGCCGGCTCGGTGGGGATAATGACCTTCTTCACCCGCAGTTCTCGCATCAGGGCCCCGGCGTGCATCGGGCCCCCGCCGCCGAAGGCGATCAACACGAAATCGCGCGGGTCATAGCCGCGCCGGACGGAGACTAGCTTCAGGGCGTTGATCATGTTGGCGTCGGTGATGCGGATCACTCCCATGGCCGCCTCTTCGATGTTCAGCTTGAAGGCCTTGGCGACCGGTCGCATCGCGGCTTCGGCCTTCTTTACCTCAAGCTGGATCTCGCCGCCGAGGAAGTAATCCGGGTTGATGCGCCCTGCCAGGACGTTGGCGTCGGTGACGGTGGCCTGATCGCCGCCCCGACCGTAACAGGCCGGGCCAGGGTCGGCGCCGGCGCTGACCGGGCCCACCCGCAACGCGCCCGCCTTATCCACCCAGGCGATTGAACCGCCGCCGGCCCCGATCTCTACGATGTCGATGGTGGGAGCGAGCACAGGGTATCCCGCATACTCGCGCCGCTGCTCGATCCGATATTCGGTAGTGATTCTGGGCAGGCCATCTTGTACCAAAGAGGTCTTGGCGGTCGTGCCGCCAATGTCCAGAGAGATCACATTGGGCTCGCCGATCAATTGCCCGATGTATGCCGCGCCGATCACGCCCGCCACCGGTCCCGATTCCAGCAGGTTGATCGGCGAGGCCTTGCCCGACTCGAAGGTTGCGCTGCCGCCATTGGATTGCATTACGTGCAAAGAACGCCCTCCCATGCCCATCGCGGTCAGGTCCTCCTGGAGATTGTCCAGGTAGACGCGGGCGATGGGGTGGACATAGCTGTTGAGTACGGCTGTGCTGGTGCGCTCGTATTCGCGCCACTCCTGGGTAATCTGGTGCGAGAGCGTGATCGGGATCTCGGCCGCCAGCTCGTTCAGGATCTCGCCGCACTCGATCTCGTGGCTGGGATTGGCGTAGGAATGCAGGAAACACACCGCGATGGATTCCACTCCTTCGGCCTTAAAGCTCTCCACCGCGGCTCGGACGTCGGCTTCTCGAAGCGGCTCGAGTTCTTCGCCCTTGTAGGTCACCCGCTCTTTAGCTTCTAGTCGGAGGTAGCGCGGCACAAACGGCTTTGGCTTGGTGTAGTACATGTTGTAGATGTCGGGGCGATTGGCGCGGCCGATCTCGAGGACGTCGCGAAAACCTTTGGTGGTGATTAATCCGGTCTTAACGCCTTTGCGTTCGGTGATGGCATTGATGATGATCGTTGAGCCATGTACGAAATAGCTCGCCTCCGCAGCCTGGACCCCGGCTTTGCGAATAGTATCGATGACACCAAGGGCGAAGTTTGCTGGGGTGGTCGATACCTTGGCCATGCCCACCTTGCCGGATTTTTCGTCGAGGAAAACCAGATCGGTGAAGGTGCCGCCGATGTCGCTTGCTACTCGCATGATCTAGATCCTTTCATGATGGTTAGCCACTAAAGCGGTGACTCCCGATCCGGCCTGTCACGGCGCCGGCCGAACCGCCTCCAGGTCGATCAACTCGCCCCGGTATTGCGCCAGGATCTCTGGCGGTTGCTCGAACAAATGACAGCGTGCGATGTGGGCCGGAGCGATTTCCACCATCGCTGGGTCGACGTGCCTGCAAATGTCCATCACCCGGTGACAGCGGGTGTGGAAGCTGCACCCGGAGGGGAGGTCGACCGGGCTGGGGATTTCACCGGTAGAGATGATCTTTTCCGGTCTGGCGGCGGCCTCCGCCTCTGAAACCACGGGGATGGACGAAAGCAGCATCCGGGTATAAGGGTGCTGCGGGTTCGCGAAGAACTCCGCTGCCTCCGCCACCTCGCAGACCTTTCCCAGGTACATGATGGCAACCCGGGAAGCCACGTTGCGCATCAGGCTGAGATCGTGGGTGATGAAGAGATAGGTGAGCTGGAACTCGCGTTGCAACCGCAGGAGTAGGTTGATGATCTTGCCCTGGACGGATACATCGAGGGCGGAGGTCGGCTCGTCCAGGATTACCAGGGAGGGGTGTGTGGCCAGCGCCCGGGCGACGGCGACGATCTGTTTTTCGCCACCGCTCAGCATTTGGGGGTATTTGTGCAGGTACTCCGGGGGAAGTTCCACCATGTCCAACAACCGGATGACTTCTTCGAGTGGATCCGCCTCTGGCCGATGGATGCGCAGGGGCAGCTCGAGGATCTGCCGGATAGTGCGGCGTGGATTCAAGGACGAGCCCGGGTCTTGAAAAACGATCTGGATCTCTTTTCTCAGCGACGACGGCCGGTTGAAGCCATTTGCGAACAGGTTCTGGCCTCGGAACTGCATGGTGCCCGCGGTGGGCTGATACATGCCCACCGTCATATAGGCTATCGTGCTCTTCCCGGAGCCGGATTCACCGACCAGCCCGTAGGTCTCTCCTTGGCGCACGCTAAAGGAGACCCCGTCCACAGCTTTGACGGTGATCGGCTCGCGGCGTATCCGCCCCGCGTACCCAATCAGGAAGTGTTTCTTCAGATCGCGGACGACCAGGATGTCCTCGCTCATGTTAGCCTTGCGAGCTCAGCGCTTCGGTTCCTTGGGCTCATAGAGGAAGCAGGCCACCTGGTGGTCTTCCTCCACCTTGAAAAAGGGCGGCTTCTGCTGCCGGCAAACCTCCATGACATGTGGGCAGCGGGTGTGGAAGCGGCAGCCGGTCGGTGGGTTGAGGTAATCAGGGATGCGTCCTGGGATGCCGTGGGCCACGCCGCCTCCGGTCAGCTTTGGCACGGCCTCCATCAAGCCCTGGGTATAAGGGTGCAGTGGGTTCTGGAACAGCTTGCGGGTGGGGGCGACCTCCACCATGTTACCGGCATACATCACGTACACCCGGTCCGCCATCTGCCGCACTACGCCGAGCGTGTGGGTGATCAGGATCACGGAGGTGCGCTTCTTTTCAACCAAATCGTGTAAGAGCCGCAGCACCTGATCCTGGATGGTGACGTCGAGCGAGGTGCCGGGCTCGTCGGCGATAAGCAGCTCGGGGTTGGTTGCCAGGGCCATCCCGATGCAGACGCGTTGGCGCATTCCACCGCTGAGCTGGATGGGGTAGCTGCGCAAGAGCCGCTCCGGGTCCGCCAGGGCTACCTCCCGCAGGGGCGCGATCGCCCGCTGACGGAGTTCGGCGCGCGAGGGCCGGTCCTCGTTACGAAGGGAGCTTTGGATCACCGGTGTCAACTGCTGGCCGATCGTAAACACCGGATTGAGCGCTGCGGTCGGGTCCTGAAAGATCATTGAAATTCCGCGGCCGCGCACCTTGCGCATCTGCTGGTCCTTCATTCGCAGCAGGTCCTGGCCTTTGAAGAGGATCTGCCCACTGGGGATGCGGGCTGGCGGCATGGGCAGGATGCGCAGGATGGACTTCATGGTCGTGGTCTTGCCGCAGCCAGTTTCCCCCACCAGGCCGACCTTCTCGCCGGTATGGACGTGGAAATTCACCCCGTCCAAGACTTTCAAGACTCCGCCGTAAATCTTGAACTCGACGGAGAGATCCTTGATTTCGAGCAGCGGAGCCTCAGACACGTTCAGACGCCTTCTGCTGCAAACATGTCGCGCAGCCCATCGCCCAAAAGATTGAAGCCGAGCACGATAACGACGATGCCCAGGGCGGGGAACACCGAAATCCACCATTGGTCGGGAAGGAACTTCGCCCCACTCGCGACCATCGTGCCCAGGCTGGGCTTGGGTGGTTCTACGCCCAGTCCGACGTAGCTGAGCATCGAACCAATGATGATCACCCAGCCCATGTCCAGGCTCATCTTGGTGAAGAGGGGCGAGATCATGTTGGGGAGCATTTCCCGAACCAGGATGTGGAAGGTGCTGGCACCGACCGTCTCCGCCGAGCTGACGAAAAATTCGGTGCGCATGGCGCTCGCCAGTCCATAGACGAGGCGCGTATACCAGGGCCACCACATCAACGTGACCGCCAGCATGGCATTGAATAGATTCGGCTCCAGCACCGAGGCGATCGCCAGGGCCAGGATCAGGGGCGGTACTGCCAGGAAGATGTCAGTAATCCGCATGATCGCGGTGTCAATCCACGTGCTGTGGTAATAGCCAGCGATCAGCCCCAGCAGCACGCCGACCGGCACGACGATCCCCAGTACGACGATGCCCATCAAGATCGCATCGCGGTAGCCGAAGATGACCCGGCTCAAGATGTCGCGCCCGATCTCGTCGGTCCCGAAAAGGTACGTCAGACTTGGCGGCAGGCTGGCGTTGGGGAAGTCGGTGAACGGCCGGACGTGTTCGGGGTAGGGTGTGACCCAGGGGGCGAAGATCGTCAGGAGTGTCACCAGCAAGACCGTCCCTGCCCCGACGATAGACAACGGGTTGCGCGAGAACTTGTACCAGGTTCGCCCAAGGTTCTCCAGCCGGTTTCTCCGCTGCAGGCGCCTGATTTCCTGGCGCGAGATGGCCGGCGCCAACTCTCCAACCGTCGCCTGCTGAGTCATCAGCCTAAGCACTCCTCGCGGCGCGCAAGCGGATCCGCGGGTCAAGCCCGCCGACCACCAAGTCCACGGTGATGTTCGCGAGGATGAAAACCACGCCCAGGACCAGGATCACTCCAGATATGGCGTTCAGGTCCTTGCGCAGCATGGCGTTCACACCATAGCGCGATACTCCGGGCCACACGAAGATCAGTTCGACCAGGAAGGCGTTGCTTAAGTTGGCGGCGAAGTCGAGGCCGAAGATGGAAACTGTGGGGATCAGGGACGGTTTGAGCAAGAAACGGCCGGTGACGAGGCGCTCGGGGAGGCCGAGCGCCCGGGCGTTGGCGATGTAATCCTTGGAGAGGTTGTCCGCCATCGTGGAGCGGGTGATGCGGGCCTCTTGGGCCATCGATCCCATCGCCAGCGCCATGGCGGGCATGATGAGGTGCTTGAGTGCGTCCAAGAACGTGCCAAACTGCCCGGCCAGCAGGGCATCCAGTGTGATCAAGCCGGTGACTCGCGCTGGGACCGCAACGCCTTCACTCAGGCGTCCGATCGGTGGAAGCCACTCGAGCGCGAGCCCAAATAAGAGCAGGAAGAGGATGGCAAAGACGAAAGCGGGTGTCACGACGCCGGCGTAGGAAAACACCCGCACGACATTGTCGACCCAGGTGTCTTTGTGCTGGGCGGAAAGCATGCCCAGGCCGATGCCGGCGACCCCAGTGATCAGCCCGGCAAAGAACACGAGTTCAAGCGAGGCCGGCAGGAACTCTATGATGTCTTGGGCCACGTCGCGCCGGGTGACGAGCGAGATGCCCAGATCTCCGTGCAGTGCGTCGCGCAGCCAGTAATAGTACTGAACATGCAGCGGGTCGTTGAGGTGCATGTCTTCGCGCAGCCGATCCACCACCCATTGCGGCGCGCGGGCACCAAGCGCCGTGCGGGCCGGATCGCCGGGCAAGACGCGCGCGATTACAAAAATCAAGATCGACAGGCCCAGCAGGACGAAGATGGATTGGAAAAAACGCTGACTAAGAAAGGAAAGCAATCTCATGGCTTATGGTTTGCGACCCGTGGGCTTCGCTTCGCAGTGGTCTTGGGAGGTGGAGACCCCAGGCGGTCGCGAATCCCTCGCCCAGGGTCTCCTACCTTCTGCGTCGGTGATACCTAGCGCGTTATGGCGGCGTCACGCCGATGAACGCCCAGTACATCTGGTAGCCCATGACCGCGCTGTTCGCCGCCGGCGTCCAGTCGACGTAATCCCGGACGGCGTGCAACTCGATCTGGTCGTACAAGAAGAGTGATGGCGTTAGCTCGGCGATCTGTGCCTGGAGTACCGCGTACTTGGCGAAGCGTTCCTCCGGATCCACCGTCGCCAGCGCGTCCTCGATGGCCGCGTCAAACTCCGGATCGAGCAACCACTCGTTCTGCTGCCAGGTCCCGGTGGTGCTGGAGTGGTAGCGGTCTTTCAGCATTAACCCTGCTTCTGGCAGAGCCGAAGAGACGTAGATGGTTACGATGTGCGGACTGGTCTCCTGGGCGGCGCTATTATCGACCACGCTCAGCCAGGGGGTGGGCTGGACCTCCACCGGGATGCCGATCTCGGCCATGTTCGACTGGAAGAGCAGGGCGAACTTCTCCTCGGCAGGTACCTCCGTCACCCAGGCCACCGTCACCGGATAGCTCTGGATGTCGGCCGCGTACTGGCACTGGGCCAGCTCATCGCGCGCCGCGTCGAGGTCGCGACTGTAGGTAAAGACGGTCGGGTCGTGCCCGCCGAGCACCGCCGGGACTGGCCCTACCATCTGCTGTGTCCCGGGCCACTCGAGGGCGATCGCGCCCTCGTAGTCAAATGCCCAGGCGATGGCCTTTCGGCAGTGGATGTCGTCCAGCGGTGCCAGTCGGTTGTTCATCATGTAATAGAAGGACGACATTGTCGAGAAGGCGGTGATGTCAACCCCTTCGATCCCGTCCAGGGAATTGAAGGCCTCTACCGGCTGCCACTGATCGGAGATCTCGAGCGCGCCGGTCTCCATCAGCGTGCGTACAGTGGCCCCTTCGGTCGTGAGGATCAGCTTCACCTGGTCGGGGGCATAGGCGTTGAATTGATCCTTCGCCCACCAATCCTCGAACTTCTCCATCAGGGCAAACTCTTCGAGTGGGAACTCGATCACGGTGTAGGGGCCGGAGCCAGCGTCATGCGTGAGCAGCCAGTCCTTGCCATAGTCGCCGTTCTCGCCGTACGGCCCCTCGGGGTTGGTGTTCGTGCGTACCAGGTCCTCGTTGACCACATATAGTCGAACCAGGCTGGGAACGAACAAACCGCTGGGTTGACCGAGGGTGAACACGACCGTGTAGTCGTCCGGGGCAGTCACCTCCGCCACGCCGGAGACCAGGTAGGCGTACCCCTCGCCGATGGTCTGGAGCCGGTTGTGGCTGTAGACCACGTCACTGGCGAGCAGCTCGCTGCCGTCGTGAAATGTGACACCCTGTCGGAGTTGGAAGGTGTAAGTCAGGCCATTAGCTGACGCCTCCCACGATTCGGCCAGCCAGGGCTCGGTGCCTCCGCCGGCGGTGGGGAAGATCAGCGAGTCGTACAGATTGGCCAGGGAGGTCGAGCTAACGTAGTCGCTGCCTACCGCGGGGTCGATGAACAGCGGTAGGGGTTGAGTGATCCGAAGTGATGTTTTCTCGGGTTCAACTGCCGGGGGTACCGCGGCCGGCGGCGCTTCGACCGCGGCCGTCGGTTCCACCGGCGGTGGTGCCTCGGGAGTAGCCTGCGTGCACGCTGACAAGAGCAGCAGGGCTACGACCAGAAAGGGCAGGTACTTCTTCATCGGACTCCTCCTTGTTGTTCTATCTTCTTGGACGCCTTGGGCTTGAGTGCTGTCTGACCCGAGACTGTCCATATCCTGAAGTCGAATTTGTCTTCTGCGCTTTTCCAATCACCTCCCTTTCGGCTCTGCTTTGGAACATTGAGTGGTGCATACGCCCTCGGGGGATCAATGACCTAAGTGGACCGCGCTCTCATGGTAGCCGAGAGCCTCCATCACCAGCTCACTTCTCACGGTGACACGGCTGTCGAGCGAGACTAAGAAAAGGATCGTCTCTGCTACAGTTTCCGCAGGAATCGTCAAGTTGGGATCCAGGTCGGGCGTGGCCGCCCAGCGCATCGGCGTGTCAACGGGCCCGGGGCAAAGCGTAATCACGCGAATGTTCTCGGCGCCCAACTCCTGAGCCAGGGCGCGACCGAAGCCGACCAGGCCGGACTTGGCGGCAGTGTAGGCGCTGACCTGAGCAAAGCCCGTCAGGCCGACCTTTGAAGCGAGGTTGATCACCCAGGGACTTTCGGACGCTCGCAACAGGTCGAGCATGGCACGGATGCAAAGGTAGGGTCCTTTCAGGTTAGTGTCGATCATCCGGTCCCATTCGGCCTCGCTGCTGTCGTCCAGTGAGCCGATGAAGGAAGCCCCTGCGCTGTTGACCAGGATGTCCACCCGTCCGTTCGTAGCGCGCAGTTCATCCGCGAAGGCCTGCACCTGGCGCGACTGAGTGATGTCCAGCGGGCGCGCCGCTGCCTGGCCGCCGTTTGATTCGATCTCTGCCGCCACGGAGTTAAGTTCCGTTGCGGTGCGGGCGGCGACGATGACTTGGGCGCCGGCGGAAGCAAGGGTGAGGGCTGTGGCTCGCCCGATCCCGCGCCCGCCGCCTATCACCACCGCGATCCTGCCGTCGAGAGTAGTGCTTATGGGAACTGGCTCCTGTATGAGCGGCATGCCCGCTCAGCTGTCGTGGTTTGTCCGCTCGTTGGCGTGTTTCAGAAATCCGATCAAGTCTGCCGCAGTCTTCTCCAGCCCGAGGCGGGTTAGATGTTCCACCGCCCCCGGGTCACGCTTTCGTAAGGCTTGAAGGAGCATTTCATGCTCGGGGACGGTGGTGTCGTACTGACTGTCAAGCGTGAAGGCCATGCGGCGGTACATTCCGGCCAGGTCAAGGTGGGTCATGATCATTTCGTACAGTCGCCTCCGCCCGGCAGCCTGGTACAGCACGGAATAGAACTCTCGGTTGACATCCAGCAAGCCCAAGCGGTCCCCCAATTGGTACATCTCCTTCATGCGGCGGATCAATTCTTCCAACCGCTCGAGATCCTGGTCGGTGATGTTCTGAACTGCGAGGTAAGCCGCGTAACTCTCCAAAGGGATGCGCACGCCATAGATCTCTCGGAGCTCTTGAAGTGAGAAGTCCGTCACCGAGGCGCCCTTGTGTGGGGAGAAGGCGACGAAGCCCTCCGCCGCGAGTTGATAGAGGGCTTCGCGAATTGGGGTGCGACTGACTCCCAGTTGTTCGGCAAGCTCGCTTTGAACGAGTTTCTCTCCGGATTTGAGCTTGTGGCTCAGGATCATGGAGCGGAGACGGGCGAAAACCGAATCCTGTACGGTCTGGCGTGCGACAACCAGATTGTCCGCGAGGGACTCCATAATCGGCAGCCCACTTTTCTTGGAATCGGTCCGGGTCAACGGAAGAACCATGGCCTGTCGAGTGGGATTGAAGAGGATGGAGCTGCTTTGGACAGAACTACGCGTTGGGAATTGTATACAGTATACAATGCGGAGGGTTCAGGTCAAGCCCCAGTTCGGATCTCATGCGATGCACCAAAATCGACCGGAGATCTAATTTACTCGAGATCGTGCAAGCGTCTGACCTCGGAGATGACCGAAGCCACCGCCTGATCAATCTGTCCGCGCAATCGGGGGCTGAGGTCAGGGGCTTCGTGATCGTTTAGCCAGGACCCTCCATATCGAGCCCGATACCCCTCGGGCAGTTCGTCGGGCCAGCTATGCCCGCACATGACACCGAAGGCAATCGTCCAGGAGCGTGGAACGACCTCCAACGCGTAGCCTCCGCCACCGAGTGCCAGCCAGCGGGGCGCCAGTCGATCCAGCTCCTGAAACAAGGCCAAGTGGCCGCGGGTGGTGAGCGCCAGGTTGGCCAGCGGGTCCCGGAAATGCGTGTCCACCCCAAGTTGGGTGACGACGAGGTCGGGGTCGTAGCGCTCGAGCATTGGCGGAACGATCGCGCGGAAGGCGGACAGATAGGCTTCGTCGTTCGTGCCGGGCGGGAGCGGGACGTTGACGCTGTAGCCGCGCCCCTTGCCCTCTCCGGTCTCGTGGGCGAAGCCGGTGCCTGGGAAAAGGGTACGCGGGTCTTGATGCAAGGAGATAGTAAGCACCTGGTCGGTGTCGTAGAAAGCCGCCTGGACTCCGTCGCCGTGGTGCACGTCAATGTCCACGTACGCGACCCGCAGGCCCTGTTGCCGCAGCCAGTGGATCGCAACCGGCGCGTCGTTGAACACACAGAATCCGGAGGCCGCGGCCGGGCCGGCGTGGTGCAGCCCGCCGCTAAAGTTGAAGGCCACATCACACGTTCCAGCCAGCAGCATCTCGGCGGCCTGAATCGCGCCGCCCGCTTTGAGCGCCTCGCTCTCGTACATCCCGGAAAATAACGGGTTGTCGCCAGGGCCGAAACCGTATCGCCAGGCTGGCAGGTCAGCCTGGCCCCGGCTCAGGGCCTGGACGACCTCGATGTACTCAGGGGTGTGGAAGAGGGCAAGCTCCTGCTCCGTCGCCTGTCTCAACTCGACCAGCTGAACATTGGAGGCGTCGAACGCTCCGAGTTCTTGGAGCAACTCAAAAGTTCGCTTCAGTCGATCTGGCTTGAGAGGATGCTGCGGGCCGTGACCGCGCGCCCAGACCTCCGTCGAACAGAGGAAGACCGCCCGTCGCATGAGGCGATTGTAGCCGCGGTTAGCTAGCGAGGCTCTCCCGTGCTCAGGATCAGGG
>CAYHJH010000004.1:3878-23479 GCA_964356605.1 uncultured Anaerolineaceae bacterium | reverse complement strand
AGACGATTCGCATCGCTCAAATCAAGACGCTGCGGCCCACAGACCCCAACGCCGCAGCCTGCATAAGGATTGCCTGCGCTACTCTCAGGGAATGACTGCCTGATCGGGGTTAAGGTCGCGCTGTTCCGTTGACACCCCGAGGCCGTTCGCTATAATACCGCAATTCGAGCGAGCTCCGCCGCAGCAATGCGCGACTGCGGCGGTCGCGGGCTCGCCGCAGAGCGCTCGCGCGCTGGTGCTGGAATTGGTAGACAGGCATGGTTGAGGGCCATGTGCCGCAAGGCGTGTGGGTTCAAGTCCCACCCAGCGCACCAAGAGCGGGTTGCCGCAAGGCAACCCGCTCTATTTTGTCCGAGGGGGTCTAGCTCTGGAATCCCAAGCGGAGGGAATTCTCCGCGCCGATCCTCAACCCTCGCAAGCGGGCGGCTCGAGCTGGGGCGCGTACACCAGAATGGAGGACGAACCGAGCGGCTGCAACCGAAGATAAAGTGTCAGGAGATCCTGCGGTGGAACTGAGGTGTAGGCATGACCCGGGATCAGATTCGTCAATTTGGTGAGATCGACCTGGCTTGAGGTTTGCACCGCCCGACGGCTGAGGGCGATCAGAAACTGCTCCTGGGTTGAAAGCAACCCTGCGGGTTTGTCATAGAGCGTGCGCAGCACCGCGACGACCTGGTCACCTTCCAGCCGGGCCCCGTCCAATTCCAGGCCCTGAAGTTCATCGATCAGCGTTGCGAAAGCGGTTTCATCCGCAACCACGTACGCGTCCGGCGGGGAGGGTTTGAAGGCAGCCAAAAAGGCAAGACTGAGGCCACTCCCGGGGTCCCAGCCAAACAGTTGCTGCAAGTTCGCTGGTGGACTGTTGCAAATGAGCCTGTCAATCGGTTGGCCCAGCAAGATGAGGTCGCGATTCTCCGGGCTGTAGGTGGCCATCCACACAGCCACCAGTCTGGGCTGGGGCGCACTGAGGTTGTCGACTCCGAGGATCAATACGGTCTCGCCTTGATTGGATGCTGGAGTGATTGCACCATCGGGGGCGGGTCCGCTGCCCAGGAGGACGGTTACCAGTCCGGCCAGGAAGAAGAGGGCGAGGACAATGACGACCACGAATGGCCGACGCTGCTGGGTCATTCTCGATGGGGATTGGGGCTTGGGTCGAGCAGAATGCGCCCGGATTGTACTCCGGGCGCATATGCGCGCCAACTGAGTGGGATTTTCCGTTCGATTCGGAACGGATATTTCGTATCGGAATCGGTATCGGGCAGTCTAGACGATCCCGCTCAGGATTGCCTGTCCAATCACTCGGCCGGCGAAGTACGCTGCGAACGCAGCCACCATGAGCGGGCCGTAGGCGCGGCCGAGCCGTACTGTCTCACGGTGCTTCAGCGCCCACTCCGCCAAAAAGACGGTGGCCTTCAGCAGGATCAGATTGAGCAAGACGATTGGCTGATACTTGAACTGGTTCATGGTTTCACCTCGATGTGCTGATTCGGATCACGCGGCCCTCATCGTCGGCGACGACCCGCACGATTCGCCGTAGCGATTTCCCACCGGGTAGTTGTGCCTGCCCTTTGTAGGTCAGCAGATACAGGCTTCTCCCATTCCCTGGGGCTTCTTGGCGTCGAATAGCCGGCTGGACGCCATCCATCTCCGGGAACTGTCCCACAACCTTGCGGGTGATCTTGTTGACGGCCTCGCGTTTCACGCGTTGGCATCTCCTCTGACTGAGCCCGAGCCGCCGACCGAAACGGCTCGCTTTCGCAGAAAGGCCGGCAGATCGAGATCATCCGAGTCGATCCTGAAGACGTCCGGCTGGCTGGTCGTGAACGATTGAACCGGGCGGCCTCCTATCCCGGTGACCACCAAAATGACCTGCACTCGCCCTTCCATGGCTGGCTCGGGAGTAACTCCTAAGATCACGTCGACCTCCGGAGGCAGACTCTCGCGCAGTACCTCCACTGCCGTGCCCACTTCGACCAAGCTGAGGTCATCGCCACCGGTGAAATGCACCAGCGCACCGCTTGCGAGCTCCAGACTGTTGACCTCCAGCAGCGGATGATGCAGCGCTTGGTGGACCGCGAGGTTGGCTTTATCTTCGCCCTCGCCCAGCCCAATCGCCATCAATGCTCCACCGCCCCTGTGCATCAGGTTGCGCACATGAGCGAAGTCTACGTTGATCAGCCCTGGCTTGGTCACCAGCTCCACGATCCCCTGTATGCCCTGGCGCAGTACGTCGTCTGCGAACCGGAAGGCCACCTCCAGACTGACATCGCGCGGAACGGCCTCTATCAGGCGATCGTTCGGAACGGTGATCAAGGTATGCGTGTGGGGCTGCAGCCGCTTGACGCCTTCGACCGCGTTCTTTGAGCGCCGACTCATTTCGAAGGAAAAGGGCATGGTTACCGTAGCGATCACTACCGCGCCAGTTTCGCGTGCGATCTCAGCCGCGATGGGGGCAGCCCCGGTGCCAGTGCCGCCACCCATTCCAGCGGTCAGGAACACCATGTCGGCGCCGGCGAATGCCTCTGCCAATTCACGGCTGCTCTCCAGGGCGGCCGCGGCTCCTACCCGCGGGTCTCCTCCGGAACCAAGTCCGCGCGTCACCGAAGGCCCCAGCTGAATCCGGGTGGGGGCCAGGCTCGATTCAAGCGCCTGACGATCGGTGTTCGCGGCAATAAAACTGGCTCCAATCAGGCCCAATTCGACCATCCGGTTTATGGCGTTCGAGCCGCCGCCGCCGAGGCCGATCACTTTGATTCGTGCCTGGCCGAATTCAGAGAGTTCAATCTCTGGGCGAGTTGTGGCCTGCGTTGCGTGTTGAGTGTTCAACATGGGATCGTTCATGATCTTTTCCTATCCGTTTGCGTCCTGGTCGCCTTTGACCCTTCGCCAATTCGGCAGACCTGACAACCTTCGCGGATCAGCTTGCGCTCCACCGAAGGAGGGATGACACCTTCATCTCCGAGCAGGGTGACCCGGCCAGCCCGTTTGGCCTCGTCGGCAGAGAAGCCAACCACTGCATCATGAACCAATTCCTTCGCTGCCAACCACGCGTCATCCGACAGCTTACCTTGGGGAAGCAGCACGTAATGTTTCAGGGGCTTGTCGACCGCCAGGTCTACCTGCTTGCCACTCGCGTCGATCATCCGTTTGGCCGCGGCCACAATGGGCTTGGGTTCGTTCGGAGCGGCGAACCAGGCGTTGGAGTAGAAGGGAGAATCGGGGTCGGAGACGAGCAGATAGAAGCTGAAGGCCAGGACCGACTCCGGTACTTCCTCGCCTTGCAGGGCGCGCAGGATCTCGCTGACTGCCTGGGCTGGGCCCTCCCGGGCCGCCTCGACGCTCCCCGGCCCACCGGCCACCACGATCATCGGAAGCTCCGTTCCGAGCACCGATTCGGTGATCTCGTTGTACCAATCGAAGGTACGGAAGCCGATCTGGTCCTGCAGCCCCTGGAGAGTTTCGTAGGGATGGACCTCGGGCCAGTTGGTTGGGCCCCCATAACCCCAGTCCAGCGGGCGTCCATAGGTCCAACCATAGATCGCCAGGTACATGCTTCGGAGCAGGGCGCCTTGCCCGCGCCGGAGAATTGATTTCAAGGCGGTCTCGAGAAAGGCCGTGTCCCAGTAGTCGCCCCCGGGCTCAAGCGGCGGGAAGACTGGATTCAGTCCAACTGACTTTTCCAGCTGCAATATCGGGAGCATCCGGTCGACAAAGCGCTCTACGAGCTCGGCCCGGCTCCACTCGGCGGCCGGCCAGCTGGACCGCTGATTCACCCGGTCGAACACCACGACTTCCCGCACTCCCCAACTGGCATAGCTGGTCAGCAGGGCGGTTAGGTCTCGGGCGCTGGCTTCTGATACCCCGCACTTGATCCATACGACCGGGCGGATTCCCGCGTCCTGGATGCCTCTCACAAAAGCTTCGGGCACGGAGCGGGCAGGGGTTGCGGATAAGACCAACCATCGTGCGGATAATTTCAAGAGAACTGGCAGCCACTGCTCCAGATCATGCTGGGTGTAGTGGCTGTCGTCGGGGAAGTAGTGGAAGCCTAGCCTTGAGAGTGGTGCGCTCATCCAATATCCCTGGTTACCGACCGAGAGTGCAAGATTCGTGCCTCAGCCGATCACCGGGAGACTGCGAGCTTCAAGATCTTGCCCGACTTGTCCATGGTCACCCGCGCAAATCGCGGGTGTAGCTGGACACCCTCGAGCGTCTTCTTTCCCAAAGTCAGTACGTAGACCTCACCCTCACCAATTGACTTGATCCCAATTTGCTGGGTCGGGCAGGCGTGATTGGGGTCCGAGCAGCCCCAGTGCTGCGTATGAAGCCGGCAATTTGCGTCGGCCATGCTGGGCAGGTACTTCGCCACGATGGAACGGACCTTATCCGTCGTGACCAAGTCCGGCTCGACGGTCAACAGGTCGGGACCACCGAGCGCGCAGGTGGTCTTCATGGATTTGGGGCGGTCTAAATGCCGAGTCACTTGCTTGCTGGCCCCGCGGTGGCCAAGCCCTGCGGGTGAGTAGAGCGGGTCACCGTACAGGACAAACGAGATCAAGGTCTTCTGATCCTCGCCATCAAGAAACCCCTGGCGCCCGTGCATCTCGGCCACCAGCTTGAGTTTCGACCTGCGCAGCGCTTCTCCGGCCGGCATGCCTCGACGCAGTTCGTCCCAGAATAGGCGTCCGATCAAGTCGGCGGCGATCAGCGGCGGCGAGATGGCACCGTAGGAGATCTTGGTCGAGCCTACTACGGCCTGGCTTCCGCTGGCCAGGAATTTCAAGCTCAGAGCTGTCTCACTCGTCTTCCCAATCACGTGGGCGCCGTAGCAGGCCTCAGTGAACACGACCTTCGGCGCCCGGCCTCCATTCACAACGTCCTGCGGCCGCAGCGCAACTGGAAAGTCGGGCTCGCCAGTATGGTCCCGCAATGGATCGCGCTGGCCAAACCACTCCGGAGAGGTCTCAAGCCCATGCAGGTTGAAGTAGGAGAGGCCGTTGGAACGCTGGATCGCGCCGGGCATGGCTCCGGCTTGCGCAGGCGGCGAGGTAATGAGAGAACGTGGAGCGCCGATTGTCTGGAACACGGCCAAAGATGCCTTCCGCCAAATGCTGGCACTGTATCCCACCGCGGTCGGTTGGGGATGAAGGAAGCGACCGAGCGAATCGCGGAGCCAAACCCCAAAGCCAGAGAACGAGGTTTGCTCCTGCCGGTGGGCCTCTGCGGACGAATGCAGCAATTTGACTAATAGATCCGCGTCCGTATCAGACGGCAGGCGGCCGACCGCCCATTCGGGTGCAAAGTAATTTTCGTCCGAGGTGGCGTACGGGTTGTCGGACGGAACGAGGTCATCATCGTCGTCGGTTGGGTTCGGAAGCAAATGAAACGGGACTATGTTGTGCCCCCCGACGATCAGAACCGCCCCAATCATCTCACCCCGTGCTCTCAGCACCTGGTCCAAATCTGCCAACCTCAGCTTGATCTGCCACGCGTTCGCCGGATCGCAAGGTGCCAGGCCAAAACCCTTGAGCAGCTTCGGATCGTCGACATACACCCGGTAGGCGATCCAGCCTCGCTTGCGGCGAACGGCTTCAACCAGCCGAACGATTGCCTCGTCGACGCGGAAAAATGCCGGCTCGCCGAGCTCCTGGACCAGGCGAGTGTGGCTCGAGAGGATGATATAAGCGGGGGCCCGCAGATCCCGGCCCGCCTCTGGAACACGTGCATTCAGCCGCTGGCCCAGTCGATCGAGCTCGGTTTGCACCTCGAGTAGCGTCTCGGTCCCTTCTGCGCCCAGCTCTCGATCCCCGGGATCTGGACCCTGGAAAGATTCACCTGGTTCGGGCGTAGGCATCTTGCGCATCCCGTGCGTGAGGACTCGTTCGGCCTTGCTGCCAGAGACGGCCGCCAGTGGAACTGGCGTCGCCAAATAGGTGCCTCCCAGGACGGCCGCTACTGGTGCTGGGACCGGGCGGCTCAACACGGCTTCCATCCTGGCTGGCCACAAGTCGCGGTATAGATGATCGGCCCCCAACATAGAGTCAGCCACTATCCCCAGTGGATCGTCCGACGCGAGCTGGTGGAGCGCAGCTACGCTCTCCGCCCGACGGACCGTGTTGAGGCCTGCCAGAGCGAGGATCATTCGAAACGCCAGAACTTCTGGCCAACGATCGTGACCGACCTCGGATAATGTGACCGCCGCCGCAAATTCGCCTGCGGCCAGCTTGGCCTTGGCAGCCACGACCAACGGCAGCGGGAGGCTGGGGTCGTAAGTCAGCGCCTCCTGCGAGGCCCGAACGGCTTCTTTTGCGTCGCCCTCGGAAAGCGCGCCCAGTGCCCGCGCCAGTGGAATTGCCCAAGAAGGTGAGTTGGCCCGATCTGGGTTCGCGCCGGTGAGAACCTGCCAGCAGGTCTCATACAAGGGTGGCCGAATGGCGTCACCGGTCTGGCGGTATGCCCGGGCCAATAGCTGGTAGCCCTGCGGGCACTCCGGATCGGCCGAGATGACCTGTGTGAGCCGGTCGACCGCCGGCTCCACAAGACCCAGGTCGAGCTCGGTCCGGGCAAGCTCCAGCCGAACTTCCTCGTCGCCCGGCCAGGCGGTCAGCCAGTCGGTGGCTACGCGCCGGGCATAGTCAAAGCGGCGAGCCAGGCTGGCCGCGTGCAGCAAGCTGACGAAAGTCTCTCGGTCTGTCGCCCTAACCATGCACCAGCTCCAGAGCGCGCACGGCAGCCAATTGATGCAGCACGTCCTGATTAACGGGCGCCAGCTGTGCCGCTCGCTTGAGCATTTCGCCGGCCTTGCGGTAAGCCTTCAAGGTTCGCAACAAGACACCGGCTCGATAGAAGGCTTCCAGGCGATCGGGGTCGAGGGCGATCGCTTTGCGATACCAATCGAGCGCCCGCGCGAACTCGCGCCGGTCCTCGTAGACCAATCCGGTTTCAATGCAGACGCGGGAGTCAGTTGGCGCGAGATCTGCCGCGCCCCGCAGCTCGTCTACTGCTCGATCGAGCTGCCCCGACCGACGGGCGATTCGGCCCGAAGTCACCCGATATTCGCAGTTGAGCGGTGCGACCCGGACGGCTTCGCTGACGGCCGCGTCGGCGCCACGCCAATCCGATCCGGCTTCTCGAGCCAGGGCCAATTCATGCCACAGGCCATGGTCATTCGGATCGGCCTCAACTGCCTGCTCCAGCGCCGGGATGGCTCGCCCGGCCTGACCGTTCTCCAGAAGCAGCTTGCTCTGGGCGCGCCGAACCTGAGATGGAGGGGCGCCGGCGCTCAGGGCCCGCTCGAACGTGCGCATGGCGGCCTCGACCTCTCCGGCACGAGCCTCGATTCGACCTTGGCCCATGAGCACTTCAGCCGAATCGGGCGAGATCTGAATGGCGGCGGCAAGCAGCTCGCTGGCGCGTTGCCGATCGCCTCGCCCGCTGGCGGCCAGGGCCGCCCCAATCAGGTTTCGGTGATCCGAGGGCGCGATGGCGGAAGCACGCCCGAACCACTCCGCCGCCTTTTCGAACTTCCCGATCTCGAGCGCGACCTCCGCGGCCTCTCGGAAGGCTTCGCTCGAATCGGCATTGACTTGCGTCGCCTGAGAGTAGGCTTCTTCTGCCTGGCTGAGCTGACCCGATTGGCGATAGAGCCGAGCCAGGTCGAGCCGGTAGATGGGGTTTCTCTCGTCAACGGCCAGGGCCTGCTGGAGATGGACCAGGGCAGGATCAGGCTCCCCAAACTCGGCGTAGTGCATACCGAGGGCCCGCTGCCAGACGTGCTCTTCTGGCCAGGCGGTCACGGCTGCGTTCAGATGGCTGGCGGCCAGCTCCGGGCGATTCGCGGCGGCGTATGCTTGCCCAAGTAGGAAGTTCCCGAGTGGGCTCAGCACTGGGTCCTGCAGGGCCCTGCGATAGGCTGTACGCGCATACGCTGGGTTGCCACCCATTGCGTGGCTCAGTCCCTCCAACAAGGAGGCCCACTCCGGATTGTGGCAAACCCGTTGAACCCGCGCGATCGATTCGAGAGCACCGTCCGCGCGACCAGCCCTCAGATGCGCGAGGGTCAGGGATTCGCCGACCACTCCGGTCGGATCGTTCTCTGCGTGCTCGGCCAGGCTAGTCGCTCGGGCCGGATCTCTTGCGACTTCCAATAGCTGCTGAAATGACTCGATGCTGTCTTCGGTGAAGCCAAGTTGTCGCAAATCTTGCAGCGCGGTTTCGACGGAAGTAAGCAGGCTCTGTCCATCCATTTGAGGCGCGGCCATCAATGCTCCGGCTTCGCGGAAAAGCCAGCGAGCGTCGTGGGTGCGCAGGGTGACACGCGTGAATTCGCGGCGAGCGAACGCATCGAATTTCCATGGTTCGAGGGACCGGAGCGCAGCATCCCAATCCAGCATCCTGAGATGAGCGCGGCAGACCCAGATTGCATCGTGGCTTGACTCGCAGGTTGTCTGAACGGCCCTGTCAAGGGCCTCCTTCGCGGCGCTGAGGTCGGTGCGGCTCGCGATGATCGACAGCATGGCCAGCACTCTGGGAGCCATGTTTCCCAAAGCGATCGCTTCGCCGAGGGCGGTTTCTGCCTCTTCCCACTGATTGCGTGACAGATAGGCTTCGCCCTGCGCTGCCTGGATCCTTCCCGGGTCAGCTGCAACCTGTTGCGCCCTCTCGGTCCATTGCAAGGCCTCGTCGATCGCGCCCGCAAGGAGCGCAGCGTCGGCGGCCTCCAGTGGGAGGGTAGGATCGTTGCTCAATTCCTTGCTGGCGGCCTCATAAGCGGCCAGGCCGGGTTGAACTCGGCCAAGCTTCAGGTAGGCGCCGGCCAATTCGCGGCGGACCTTCCCATTTCGCGGAGCGAGTCCGACCGCCCGTTCCAGCAACTCGATCGATTTCTCCAACTGCCCCAACTGCACCGCTAATGCCGCGGCGCGACGCAGCGGTTCTGGTTCGTGAGGTTCGATCTCGGCGCAATTCAACCAGGCCCGCAGCGCGGCCTCGAGATCGCCGGCCTGCTCGGTCAGATTCGCGAATTCGCGGCGCAGGGCCGCATCTTCTGGCCGTTTTCGCATACCGGCGCGCAGCAACCGCTGTGCCGAGGAATGGGATCCGTCTGCGGAGAGGAGGCTGGCCGCCTTCACCAAGACTTCCGGGCGTCGCCCGCCGCGCCAAACGGCTTCGGCAACGGCCCGCCTGGCAATCGAGCGTTCTCCCTTTTGGGTCGCGATTCCGGACAGCTCGAGCCAGCCTGACACGTCGGAGGGTTCCAGCTCACTCGTTCGCGCAAACGCCTCAATGGCACCCTGAAAATCACCAGAACCCGCAAGGGCCTTTCCAAGTGCAGTCCAACCGCCTGGAGCTTCGCTGTTCGCTTCGACCGCTTGCTTTGCGACGTCGATCGCCTTATCTGGCAGGTTAGCAGACTGGTAGACGAGAGACATCAAGGCCAGGATTTCGGTCGAACCGCGGAACCACTGCAGAGCCTGCTCCAGGGTCGACAAGGCCAGCGAAATCTGTCCTGTCCCCAGCGCCGAACGGGCAATTCCCAGGGTGGTGGCCTCGCGGAGCTCAACCTGCTCGTCAGGGAGCCGCAAGAGCGCCTGTTCAAAGCGCTTCATTGCGAGATCAGGTCGCCCAGAGGCTGCGAGTGCCATACCGAACCAGTAGTCGAGCTCGGGGCTCGACAGCCCGGCCTGCTCGGCCTGAGTCAGTGCCTTGATCGCCCCGTCTGGGTTGATTCCGGTGCTCACGCCGATCTGCGCAGCGATCAGCAAGGATTCTGGGGGCGCAGACATTGGGATCGCGCCTGCCAAACTGGCCGCCTCCTCATGCTCGCCTCGAGCCTCAAGCGCTTGAGCCAGCGCCAGCCCGATTCGCCAGCTGCGCGGTTTGAGCACGGCCGCGGTGCGCAAGTTCGCAACGGCCTGCTCGATATGCCCGAGCTGACGAAGGAGATCAGCATGAACCGAGACGATGTCAAGGTTGCCGGGGTCAAGCTCCAACGCACGGGTTGCGGCTTCGAAGGCTTCGCTCAGGCGACCCTGGGACCTCAGCCACTGCGCCAGCGCCATTCGGATTGCGGCACTGCCCGGGTTCACCTGGGCGGCCCGCGTCAGCGTCTCGCCGACCTGTCGCTGGTCACCCGACTCGTCATGCAAGTCGGCCAGCGCCAGGTATGGCTCGGCCCCCTGTGGAGCCATCTCGACGGCGGCCTCAATCTTGAGCCGACCCGCCGCGGGTTCGCCCTTCTTGACAAGAATCCGTCCCTCGATCACGCGAGCAGCCTGGGAATTCGGGTCGAGCTGGAGTAACTCTCCGGCGGCACCCGTCGCAAGCTCAAGCTCGCCGGCGCGTATTGCGCACTCCGCTAGCGCTCCGGGATCTCCTGCTCCATGGGCCTGCAATCCCTTCCAAAGCCCCGATGCTTCGGAAAACCGCCCAAGATCCTGCAGGCTCTTGGCAAGGAGCTGTCCCGCGGCTTGAGAACCCGGGCTCAGTGTGAGCGCCAATTCAGCCTGCTCGGCGCTCGTCTCGCTGTCACCCGACTCGAAGAGCAGCTGGGCTAGGTGCGTCCTGGCGGAAGCATTCGCTGGAGATCGTTCAATTCGCTTCGATGCGGCTTCGACCGCCAGAACTCGGTCGCCAGCGGACCAGAGACTATCTGCAAGGAGTTCAAACCATGTGTCATCCAGTCGAGTGCTGGCGTCGATCACGGTGAGCGCCGCTTGAAGAGCTGCCCGGCCAGGCTGTCCCGCGTGTGTGAGGATGACCCCATGTGCGATCTGCTCCTCTACTGCCGGCGGCTGCGAAGAAATCATGGCAAGTGCCTCGCCCAACCGGTCCAGTTTCATCAAGCTCATGGCGGTCCAGGCGCGCCGGGCCGGTGTGGGTTCAAGAGTGAGGGCCTGGCGATTGGCTTCGAGCTCGGTGACCGGGTCGTGCGCGAGCCGGGCCTGCCATGCGGTCAATTCCGCAATCTGTGCAGCAGTGCGAGTTGCCATTTGCCAGGCCTGGCGAAGTGGACCACGCGAAGCCTCAAACTCGCCCGCGGATAGTCCACTGATGGCCTGAACCAAGAGCTGGGAAATGGTGTCCCGGCCTTCCGGGCCCGCGTTCTTGGCCTGAGCAAGGCCTCTGGCCAGCGGATGTTCCGCGATGCGATTGATCTCCTGCATCAGGCGGACAGTCGATCCATTGGCGCTGCGAAGCAAATGCGAACCGGCTTCCTCAACCGGCAAGTTGCTCAGCGCTATCTGGATCGCAATCTCTTGGCCGTCGGCCTCGATCAATTGGGCCAGGGTCCGCTCCGAATCTGGCAGAGCCGGCCAAATCAACGCGAGCGGAGACTGCCACACCCGTGGAGATTGGCCCGCCCGCATGATCAGGGAACTGGGATCCGAGGCGCTTGTGAGGCGCCGCAGGAATTCCAGGCCCAGCAGCGCGGTTTCAAAGAGATCGCGGGTGCCTCTGGCTCGGAGATCGGCCTCCTGCCAAGTCAGTTCGGCGCGTTCGAGATGCGGCTCTGCGAGCTGAGGTTGGATCGGTTTCGCCAAGTCTCCCCCCAGCGCCAACGCCGCCAGATGCGACGGAGTCAGCTGAGAAGGCGGCTGGGAGGCGATGACCTCGGCGAGGAAGCCCGGATTATGAAGCGCAGCCCAGGCCTCAGGAACGCGCAATACGCGATGGAGGACGGCAGAGAGCTTTTCCGGCGAATAATGCCCTCTGAGCGCTTTGAGGACCGCGGAGTCCGTGTGCATGCGGACCTGCGCTTAGGCTATCTGAATCTGCGTAACGACCCAGTAGGCAGAGCCGATCATCAGCATGCCAATGGTGATCAGAAACAGTCCCGCGCCGCTGGCCGTCTTTACCAGGCCGTTGAGGGCGCCCACCAGCTCGGTGGAGCTTCGGACCAACCCGGTGACCTCTTCGGCCATTCCCTTCTGGCCGAGACGGGCGGTTTGGCTGGCCAGCGCTCGGATGTCCCGCGAATAGCCTCGGGTGACGAGTACAAACGCGCCCAAGAGCACGCACATGCCACCGAGCACAAAGACGGCCGCACCAATGACGATTTGCATATCAACTACGGTAAAAGGAATCATGTCTGCCTCCGGTTCCATTGATCTTCGACGGGAGTTGCAAAGAGCGTGCCAGGCCGGGGGCGACTGTCTCTTCCCAGCGGAGCAGACCGCTACGGCGCGGTTCGCGGCTGGCTATTCAATTGAGCGGGGGCAGTCAGGAGGGGATAAGAGCCTGGAATTCCGGCGAGAGGTGTCCGACGTCGATTTCCTCGTCGTCGCAGAATAGCATCGCTCGCTCGACCGCGTGCCGTAGCTCGCGGATATTCCCTGGCCAGTTGTGGGCCTTCAAGGCTTCAATCGCGCGTGGCGTAATTCCGGAGACCGGGTTGCCAGTGCGGACACTCAACTGCCGAATGAACGAACCGACCAGTGAGGGGATATCTCCAATACGTTCCCTCAGTGGAGGAAGGTGGAGGTCGACGACCTTGAGGCGGTAATAAAGGTCTTCTCGAAACGTGCCCTGCTCCATCATGGTGCGCAAATTACGGTTGGAGGCGGCGATAATCTGGACGTCCACATGGAGCTCGTTGACGCCACCGATCCGTCGGAAGCGGTGTTCGTCCAGCACCCTGAGGAGCTTGGCCTGCATGTCCGGCTTGGTGGACGAAATCTCATCCAGAAACAGGATTCCGCCGTCGGCCACTTCCATCAAGCCAGGCTTTCGCTTGGTGGCACCGGTAAAGGCGCCGGCCTCGTGCCCAAACAACTCAGACTCAATCATCGTGTCGGGGAGGGCGGCACAGTTCACTGGAACGAACGGTTTTTCGGCCCGCGGCCCGGAGGCTCGGATCACCTGCGCAAGCACCTCTTTGCCGGTTCCGGTCTCTCCGGTGATCAGGACTGACACTGCCGCGCCCGCGGCGCGCTGGGCTTCATCGGCGATGCGCTTCATCGCAGGAGCTTCACCGATGATCCACTCGAACTGATCCTGGCTGGACCGGCGCATTAAGGCCAGCTCGCGTCGAAGCGACACGACTTCGTTGGCTCGCTCGACCGCGGCGATCAACTGATCCAGGTCTAAGGGCTTCTGTAGAAAGTCCAACGCACCTTGCTTCATGGCCTGGACTGCAATGTCGACCTCTCCGAAGGCTGTGATCAAGATCACCGGAGGACGGGGATTCTCGCGTTCGATCTGCTGCAAGAGCGAGAGCCCGGAGCCGTCCGGAAGCACCACGTCGAGGAGCACTATGTCGGCGGCACCGGTTTCGATCGCCTGCCTGGCTTGCGCCAAATCGCCGGCTTCGATCGGCTCGAATCCAGCGTCACTCAGCGCCCCACTAACAAAGCTGCGAGCGGTTTCTTCGTCGTCGACAACCAGGACGGTCGCGCTCATACTGTGGTTTCGTCTGGAATCGGAGGGAAACGCAGAGTAAATACCGTGCCAGCGTCTGGAAAACTTTCGACGCTGATGCTGCCTTGGTGGGCGGTCATGATTCGCCGGGTGATGGCCAGACCCAGACCGGTACCCGATTTCTTGGTCGTGAAAAACGGGTCAAAAATCCTCTCTACTTGGTCAGGCCGGATACCAGGCCCGGTGTCAGCTACCTTGAGCTGCACGCCGCCCGAGCCTTCTGCCGCGATGTGAACCGAGAGAGTGCCACCTTCGGGCATAGCTTGAACGCTGTTATTAATCAAATTGACCAGCACCTGCTCAATGGTTCGTTCGTCCGCCAGCACTCGCGTGTCCCCATTCGTGTAGTTAGTATGCGTCCTAACGTTGGCAAGCTTCAAACGTGGCTCCCAGCGGGCCAGAATGCGGTCCACCAGTTCAGTCAGGCTCAACGGTGCAATCTTGAGTGCCAGCGGGCGAGCGAAAAAGAGAACGTCTTCCAGGAGTTGGTCGAGGCGTTTGCATTCGCTGCGGATCTTTTCGAGCGCATCGTGCTGTGGATGGTCTTGGCCGAGGCGCGAGGCGACCAGCTGTAGGCCGGTGCTGATGTTGTTGATCGGGTTTCGGACTTCATGGGCGAAGATGGCTGCCACCTCTCCCAGTAGAGCGCGCTGGGCCAGGGTCTCAGTTTGGTCCTCGATCGCTTTCCGCTCGGACATGTCACTCAGCACCAAGATCAGCCGCGAAGGCTGCCCCTCTTCTTGAGGGACTGCGCGAAGACTGGCTGGGAAGGGCCTTCCATCGCGACGGTGGAGCATCAGCTGCCCACGTTCGGTAGCGACCTGATGGCCGAGCGCGTCCAGCAGGGTGGTCATCACATCCGCTTGCCCCACAAGGACATCCTGAATTGCCAAACCTTCCAATCGCCCTTCCGGGTATCCCAGCATTTGGCTCGCGGCCAAGTTGGCCTTCCGGACTTTCAAGTTGGCGTCCACCGAAATCACGCCTTCTTGCACCGCCTGGAAATGGTCCAAGTGATCCTTTCGTGACCGTTCCAATTCGTTCTCCAGATCCGTGAGCACATCTCGATGCATTCCCAAGAGGATCCGGGCGTGGCAAAGATTGGCCAGTATTTCCATTAGCCCGACCGCGTCGTCGGGAACGTCGCTCAGGTCGCGCCAACCGGCCACCAGCAACCCAATCCAGGCGCTGGGAGTGCCGATCGGCGAGGTCCTGAGGGCCTTAAGACCGACGGCACGGGCGGCCTTGTGGAGCGGATGGTCGGGTCGAGTGCCGATCGACCACAGGTTGGGCCGGTCAAGCGGATCCAGCATGTTCGCCGCCAGGGAAGTCGGAAAGGCCTTCGATAGCGGTCCTTCGAGCAAGTAATCGGGGCTGTGCGGCGACACCCGATACACGCCGGCGGCTTCAGCGGAGAGGACCTGCTTTGCCAGTTGGATGATGTCCGACAGAGTCTCGGTCGTTGATTCGCTGATCAGCGTGGAGAGTTCGATTAGCTGGTCGAGCCGCTCCGCCTCCACTTTGCCGCGGTGTTCCTCCCGCAGCCGCTCAGAGGTGGCGCGAACCTTGAGCAAGATCGCAGACGCAGGACTGCCGATGGGATAAGTCCGCATATCCAGCAGGCGCTGGCTTCCGTCCCGGGTGCGAAGGGGCACGCTTGGCATCTGCAGCTCCGGAGAACCTGCAAGGCGGGTCTCAGCCAGGAAAAGCTCCCCAGCCGTCAGCTGCTCCAACTCCTTCCGTGTGTAGCCGGTCAACAGCAGGAAGGCGTGATTGGCCGCCAAAATCGAACGCGCGTCGCCATCCAGGACGAGAACTCCTTCATCGCTGGAATCGGCGAGAGCTCCGAAGAGCTCCCGATAGGGGTGTGGTTTAAGAAACTTGACTAGGCTGGTGACCGCGGCTACCAAATCCTCGACCTTCTTCAGGCAGGAGCTTCGCGACGCTTGCGCAACCGGGCGGGCAGGATCCCTTCGATGGATCGGTATTTTGCCACCGTTCGGCGTGCGATTCTCACGCCTTCTCGCCGCAGGGCTGCAGCGATCTCGTCGTCGGTGAGCGGCTTCAGCTCTTGCTGGACCAGCTCTTTGATTCGGTCGCGGACAGAGAGGCTGCGGTCAAAGAAACGTGCCAAGGGAACAATGCGCCCGTTCGGGAGAGCGATCCCTTTGTTCGCCACAGCCCGGGACACGGTCGACTCATGGACCCCTATGCGGTCCGCGAGCTCGGCGCGGGTCATCGGAAGCAGCTGCCGATCCCCTTCAAGAATAAACTTACGCTGCTGGGCAACGATCTCCTCCATCAGCTTCCGCATTGTATTGTTGCGCTGTTGCATGCATTTGACAAATAGCGAGGCCCGCTCCAAATGCGACTTCCAGGCCTCCGACTGATCTTCGGTAGCCTCCGGAAGAGCGTGTCGGAACTCCGGGTTTACCCGCAGCCAGCCGGCGAAAGAGGAGAAGATCTCCACCATAAGTGGGCCGTCTTGCTGTTGGCTGACCTGGATATCCGGTGCGTGATACACGTTTCCGTCGCTGTTCCTGGGTGAGCGACCGGAACCCCAATAGGCGCGGGCGGGAAATGGGTTGAGATTGTCCTGGATGAAGCGGGCAACTCTACGAACCTGACCGACGTTCACATGCAACTGGCGGGCGATGCCCTCGTAATTACGGCGAGCCAGGTCTTCGAAACCACCCTCCAAAACCTGCCGGGCAAGCACCGCCTCTTTTGAATCCGCAGGAAAAAGGTCAAGCTGGGCTTGCAGGGCTTGCCGGGGGCCAGTTGTCGCCAAGCCGGCCGGATCGCAGTGTGAGATCAGGTTCAAGACCCGCTCAACTTGAGAGAGCGAGCTGCGCGTGGCCCGGGCAATCAATGCGGGTGGATCGACCAGGAATCCTTCCTCGTCCAGGCTGGAAAGGACATAAGCGGCAAGCGGGCGCTCCTCGGGCTCCAACTCTGTCGCCAGCTGCTGCAAGACGTGATTTGGCAGGCTCTCCGGGGCAACTGGCTCGAGTTCCTCCAGCCCTTCCTCCGCCCGGTGCTTGCCGTTCCCGCCGGAAGGTTCTCGTGCCGAAATGAAAACCACAGAATCCTGGCCATCGGTCGGCTGGCTGCACTTGGGGCAAGGGCGCCGGGAGGACAGTTTGGTATGACAGTTTGGGCAGATGACTTCATCCAGCAACTCCAGTGCCGGATTGTTAGCCAGCTCCTCCATCACCTTATCTCTGAGTTCATCATTGGAGAGGGTGAGCAAGCTCATGGTTTGTGCCAGGTGAGCCGTGGCGACATGCCGAAGTGACTGGTCTTGAAATTGAAACATGGTCTAGCTCCGAGGGTGAGAGTATACAGGGATGTGCAAGAAGCATGCCAGTTCCCAAGTGCTACAATGCGCCTATGGATCCGATCCAGATCGTGGGAGGGGGGTTGGCGGGCAGCGAGGCGGCTTGGCAGGCTGCGGAGCGAGGCCACCGTGTAATCTTGTTCGAAATGCGCCCCCACTCTGAGACCGGAGCCCATTCGGGAGCGGACCTGGCCGAGCTGGTGTGTTCAAACTCCTTGGGATCTCAGCTCCCGGATCGGGCCTCGGGAATGCTGCTAGCGGAGCTCGAGAAAATGGGCTCGCTGCTTGTCGAGTGCGCCCGCTCGGTGGCGGTCCCAGCAGGCGGTGCCTTGGCGGTGGACCGGATGGCCTTCTCCGGCGCGGTGACCCGGCGCCTGTTGGATCACCCTGGGATTGAGCTCGTGCGGGAGGAAGTCCGAACGATCCCCAAGGGAGTGGCAGTGATCGCCACCGGGCCGTTGACCGCCGCGCAATTGGCGTCCGAGCTCGCCCGCCTAAGCGGCGAGCAAAACCTGTATTTCTTCGACGCCTTGTCACCGATCGTTGAGGCCGAGAGCATCGACCGCTCGATCGTGTTCCGAGAATCGCGCTACGGCCGTGGCGTTTTCGAGGGGGGCGATTACCTGAACTGCCCAATGACAGAGCCGGAGTACCGGGATTTCGTTCGAGCTCTGCAGATCGCTGAGCGAATCCCGCTGCGCTCGTTTGAGGCCGCCATCCGCGAGGGAGTGCGAGCTGGCATGGATCAATATTTTGAGGGCTGCCTCCCGATCGAGATCCTGGCCGAGCGAGGCGAGCTCGCTTTGGCTTTTGGACCCATGCGGCCGGTAGGTCTGCGGGATCCACGGACGGGTCAGCGGCCGTTTGCAGTCGTCCAGCTGCGGCAGGATAATCTGGCCGGTAGCCTGTACAACCTGGTGGGGTTCCAGACGAATCTGCGATCCGCAGAGCAGCGGCGGGTTTTCCAGATGATCCCCGGGCTACAGGGAGCACGGTTCGTCCGCTACGGGCAGATGCATCGAAATACCTTCGTGAATTCGCCGAAGCTGCTCCATACGACGCTGCAGTTCCGGGGTCGCAAGGACCTGTTCTTGGCGGGTCAGATTACCGGGGTTGAGGGATATCTCGGAAATATCGGCACCGGCCTATTGGCCGGCATCAACGCCGCCCGGGTGGCCGAGGAGGAAGAACCCCTGCATCTGCCTCAAGTAACCATGCTCGGTGCACTGTGCCACTATGTCAGCCACGCCGAAGCGCGAAGTTTTCAGCCGATGAAGGCAAACTTCGGAATCCTCCCCCCTTTGAACTTCGCCGAACGGCTGGGCAGGCGAGAGCGCGCCCGCGCGCACGTCGCTAGAGGCGCGGAAGCTTTGGATGCAACCTGGGCATCGGCAAGAGCCTCACTGCGCATAGCCATAAGCTAGACCAGCGTTTCAGCTCCCCTTATCACAAATCTCCTGGCACGCGTCTGACCCGAGCCCAACATACCCGGGGGTTTTCGGGGCGGCAGCCACTGCACTTTCGCTTTTGCCATATGACTCACGCGATGGGTGGGATGGCGCGTTCGGCAGAAGGGGATCCGATAGAGGTGATCCTCGCGGCAGCGGCTGGACCGTGACGCATAGGTGTCTGGCAGGCCGAGCAGTAAGGGCCAGGCGCCTTGGTACGAAACCGAATTCCATCACGCTATAATGACCGCATGACCAAGCAAGCCCTGCCAACCAGGATGCCGCGCGAGCGAGCGCTGGTGGTGGGGACGGCCTGGAGAGGCCAAGAAAACCTGCTCAGCATCGAAGATTCGGTGCGCGAGCTTGGCTTGCTCGCCGCAACCGCTGGGCTCGCCGTTGTCGGCAAGGTAACTCAGCGGATTGAGACGCCGGATCCCAGGACATATGTCGGGTCCGGTAAGGTCAAAGAGATTCGGAGCATGGCCGAGGAGGCCTTGGCGGATGTGATTCTCTTCGACGAGGAGCTCTCTCCTCGGCACCAGCGGGAGCTCGAGCAGGAATTCGGGGAAGATGTACGGGTCCTGGATCGTACCGCCTTGATTCTGGACGTGTTTGCCCAGCATGCCCGAACCCGGGAGGGGGCCTTGCAGGTAGAGTTGGCCCAGTATGAGTACCGGCTGCCACGGCTGACGCGCGCGTGGACGCACCTTGCCAGGCAGGCGGGCGGCGGCGCAGGGCGGACCGGTTCCATCGGCGGGGTAGGCCTACGCGGACCAGGCGAGACCCAGTTGGAGGTCGACCGGCGCGAAATTGCCCGGCGGATCGATCATCTGAAGCAGGAATTGGAGAAGGTGCGGGCGCACCGCGGGCGGCATCGGGCCCAGCGCCGTAACTCGCAAATCCCGATCGTGGCGCTGGTGGGCTACACCAACGCCGGAAAGTCGACGCTGTTGAACCAGCTCGCACGTGCGGATGTGTACGTGGCCGATCAGCTCTTCGCCACGCTCGATCCAACCACTCGTCGCCTCAGGTTGCCTGGAGGGCGGACGATCTTAGTTACCGATACGGTCGGGTTCATCCAAAAGCTACCGACTACTTTGGTGGCTGCCTTCCGAGCGACCTTGGAGGAGATCACCGAGGCCGATCTCCTGCTTCACGTCATCGACGTTTCGCACCCCAATGCAGAGGCGCAGGCTCAAGCGGTCAACGAAACACTGATCGAGATCGGTGCGGATCAACTCCCGATGCTCATGGCGCTCAACAAGATCGACCAGCAGCCTGCGAAGGAACTCGACCCCGAGGTTGGTGTCCCCATCTCGGCCCTGACCGGCGAAGGGATCCCGGCCCTGATCGAAGCAATTGAGCACGGTTTATATGAAGTGATGATTCCA
>CAYHJH010000004.1:0-3778 GCA_964356605.1 uncultured Anaerolineaceae bacterium | reverse complement strand
CCTGTACGCCTCCGACGCTTCGAATCATCAAATCCAGCCATTAGGCGTTGTCCTCCCTCGGACGGAAGAGGATCTCTTCGCGGTTGTCGAAACCGCAGCAGAGCTGGGAATCCCATTGCTCCCACGCGGCGGAGGAACCAGCCTGTCCGGTTCGGCAGTCGGGGAGGCGCTGATTCTGGATTGTTCCCAACACCTGTCTCAGATCCACCGAATTGATCCAGAGGCGCAGCTCGCTGAGGTCGGCCCGGGTGTGGTCTGCACTCAACTCAATGCGGCCGCCGCTCGGCACGGATTGATGTATGGGCCGGACCCGGCCTCGGCCGATCGAGCCACATTCGGGGGGATGGTCGGCACCAACGCCACCGGCGCTCATTCCATTCGATATGGCATGACGGCCGACCACGTGTTGGCGCTAGAGGTGATCCTGGCGGATGGCTCTCCGGCAAGATTGGAAGATACCGGTCTCAAGGATGCCCGCGAGCGGGCGAAATCCGGCTCACTAGAAGGCCGGATCTATGCGCGAACGCTAGAGCTCCGGGCGCGGTATTCGCAAGCCGTTGAACAAGGCTGGCCTCGAACCTGGCGCCGCTCTTCGGGCTATAGCCTCAACTACCTGACCGGTTTCTCCCCGAACCAGCCGGCCGCCTGGTATCGGGAGCCCGACCCCTATCCTCCTCGAAGCGAATTCAACCTGGCGTCGCTGCTCTGCGGCTCAGAAGGGACGTTGGCCGTTATCCGGCGGGCAGAAGTCCGACTAGTCCGCAAGCCGGCCCACACCGCCTTAGTGGTGATCGGTTTCCCAGGGGTGGCGGAGGCGTGTGACTTTACACCGGCCATCCTGGAAACCGATCCGGCCGCGGTGGAGCTGGTCCCGCGGACCCTGATCCAGCGCGCCCGGGCAGTTCCGGCATACTCCCGAAAACTGAGTTTCATCGAGGGTGATCCGGCGGCGCTGCTGGTGGTTGAATACGCCGGAGAGAGCCGCGACGAGGTGCTGGCTGCCACGCAGACTCTCGGCGCGCGAGGCCGGCTGCTCATCGAAGGTCAACAGCAGGCCGATCTGTGGGCGGTGCGCAAGGCCGGGCTGGGACTCTTAATGTCGGTGCCTGGGGACGCCAAGCCGATCACCTTCATGGAAGACGTCGCAGTGCCGGTGGAGCAGCTAGGCCACTACGTCCGTGAGGTCGATCGGATCCTGGCAGCCAACGGCACGTACGGAGAATGGTATGCGCATGCCTCCGCCGGATGTCTGCATCTTCGGCCGCTGATCAATCTCAAGACCGGGGAGGGCGTGCTGCGGATGAGGGCGATCGCGGACGCAGTTGTTGATCTGACCATTTCGATGCGCGGCACAATTTCCGGGGAGCATGGGGATGGTATTTCGCACACCGAGTACAACGAGCGATTATTCGGAAAATCGCTGGCGCAAGCCTTCCGCGAGATCAAGGATGCCTTTGACCCGAAGGGCATCCTGAATCCCGGAAAGGTAGTTCAGAACAGGGAGGGGGCCGCAAGGCTCGACACGGATCTGCGATATGGGCCGGACTATTGGTCCCGAGCCCCAGTTACTTTCTTCGCGTTTCAGAAAGAGGGCGGATTCGCCAATGCCATCGAGGCGTGTACGGGGGTCGGGATCTGCCGCAAGGCGGATGGCGTGATGTGCCCCTCGTTTCAAGCGACGCGTCAGGAAATGCACTCGACCCGGGGTCGGGCGAACGCATTACGGGCCGTGATATCCGGGCGACTGCCGGAGAGTGCACTGACGAGCCGAGAGCTGTACGAGATTCTGGATCTGTGCCTGGAGTGTAAAGGTTGCAAGTCCGAGTGCCCGGCCGAAGTGGACATGGCGCGGCTGAAGGCAGAGTTCTTAGGCCGCTATCAGGCGGAGCATGGCACGCCGCTGAGAAATCGTCTATTCGGCGAGATTGCTGCGGTGCAGCGCGTGATCCAGCCGATCGCCTGGCTGGCGAACCCGGTGGCGGGTACGCGCCTGTTCCGCCGGGCGCTGGAAGTCTTCCTGGGAATTGCTCGTCAGAGAGTGCTTCCACCCGTTGCGCGTCAGTCCTTCCGACAGCAGTTCCGACAGCGGGCAGACAGAACAGTGGGGGAGCAAGTCGTGCTGTTCGTGGACACCTATACCGACCTCAACCACCCAGAGATCGGGCTGGCGGCCGTCGATGTGCTGGAGGCGGCCGGATGCACGGTTGTGCTCGCGGTCGGGCAGGTGTGCTGCGGCAGGCCGATGATTTCGAAGGGGCTGCTCGAGCGGGCAAGAGAGTGTGCACGGCAAAACGTCCGCGCACTGGCGGAGTACGCCAGGCGAGGGACTCCAATCATCGGCCTCGAGCCGTCCTGTCTCTTGACCTTGAGAGACGAATATCTGGACCTTCTTCCTGGTGACGCGGATGCAATCGCGGTTGCAGGGGCTGCAAGATTGATTGAGGAGTTTCTGACCGAAGAGCAGGGAGCGAAGGGTAGTCGGCTCGCCGCAATGCCCTTGGCACCGCAGTCGACGAAAGTTCTCTTACACAATCATTGTCACGCCAAGGCATTGATCGGCAGCCAGCCAGCGCTCACACTCCTGCGAGCGACGGGCGTAGAGCTGGAAGAGATTCCGTCCGGCTGCTGCGGAATGGCCGGCTCCTTCGGATATGAGACCGAGCACTATCCACTATCCATGCAAATCGGGGAGTTGAAGCTGTTTCCTCGGATCCGCGAGCTGACCCGTAATCGGTCGGACGTTCGGGTCGCGGCCCCCGGAATGTCTTGCCGGGCGCAGATTCGAGATGGCACCGGCGCGATCGCAGAGCATCCCATCATGCTGCTGGCAGAGGCGCTCCAGATCTAGGTGTGAATCATGGCCGACCGAGCTGCACGCTCAGTCGTTCGGTGATCTAGTTTCGCCCTCGAAAATTTGGTGGTATCCGCGGTCAAGCTCGTCGTCGGAGAGATGGGCATAGCGCTGTGTGACCGCGATGCTGCGGTGGCGGGCAAGCTCCTGGGCCAGCTTAAGGTTGCCACCGGAACCCCGGAGGACGGTTGTTACAAAGTAGTGGCGGAATGAATGCGGCGTGATCGCGGCTTCCTGTCGGTCGCCCAAGGCCTGACGAGCGCGCTGATGTACGATCGCCCGGGCAGTCGTGGTGGAGATGGGCAGCAGTCGTTTTCCAGCGGCCGGGTCGTGCCGAGCGAAGAGCGGGAGTGAGCTGAGCGGCTTGCCTGAGGAGCCGTCGCGCGGCGCTCGGGCCTCCAGGTAGGCCCGTAGGTAACGCAGGGCTCGGTTCGAAAACCGAACAACTGCCTCTCGATCGCCTTTGCCAATCAGAACGGCCCGGCCTTCGTTCCAGTCCAGATCGCCGCGTCGCAGGCCGACCGCTTCGTGAACTCGCAACCCGGTGTCGGCCAGGGTGAAGAGCAGGGCTCGGTCTCGCAAATCGCGGAGCCTGGCGATCTCGTCCGGCGCGGTAGCGGTCAGATCCGCCGAAGCATCTAAGATCCCTTCGATGTCCGCGCGGGGGAACTGCGGCAGACGCTGGCCCGGTCGGCGGGCCCTGCGTCGGATCAGTGATCGCAGGCGGGGCAGATTGACATCTGCGAGCCGCTCAGCGGCCAGGTACTCGTACCAACCCGAGATCGCGGTAAGGTAAAGGCGTTCGCTGGCGGGCGCGTAGTTCCGCAGGTGAACAGCAAAGTCTACGATCCAATTCTCGAGAACCCGATCGGTTGGGTAGCTTTTCAGATCAATCTGTAGGCCTTGAAGACAGGCTCGGAACGCGTT
>CAYHJH010000003.1:20520-23667 GCA_964356605.1 uncultured Anaerolineaceae bacterium | reverse complement strand
CCAGGGGGCTCCTCGGCGAAGACGTCCAGCGCCGCTCCCGCCAGATGCCCGGACTCGAGTGCCTGGAGCAACGCGGCCTCGTCGACAATGCCGCCCCGGGCGGCGGAAATCAGGCGGGCACCGGATTTCATTCGTTTCAACGCGTCGCGGCCGATCAGGCCGCGGGTGTCATCGTTCAAAGGCAGGTGCAGGCAGATGTAGTCCGATTCAGCCAAGAGCGTTTCGAAGCTGGTCGGCTCGGTGCCGCGCCGTTGAAGCTCCTCCGCGGTGAGCAGTGGATCATGACCCAGCACTCGCATCCCGAAGGCGGCGGCGCGGCTGGCGACCGCCGCACCGATCCGTCCCACCCCGATAATACCCAGCCTCTTACCGGCCAGCTCGGAGCCGTGCAGCTCGGCCTTGCGCCACTCCGCCCGGCGCATGCTGGCATCGGCGAATGGGATCTGCCTGGCCAATGCCAGCATCAGACCCAACGTCAGCTCGGCCACCGCCACGCTGGGCGCCTCGGGAGCGTTGACCACCGTGAGCCCGCGGGCCTTGGCGGCTTCGAGGTCGATGTTGTCGACCCCGACCCCTGCCCGCCCCACTACTTTCAGGCGCGAGCCAGCCGATTCAATAACCTGTGCGCTGACCTTGGTGCGGCTGCGGACGATGAGGGCGTCGCTTTCTGCTAGGGAGTCAAGCGAGGACGATTCAAATACCTGCGCCGCCTCGCTGAGTAGAGCCAGGCCCTGTTCGTCCAGGCCATCGGTCACCAGCACCCGCCACACAACCCGGGAATTGTACCCGTTGACCGAGCGGTCCTGGTTCTGGGTAGCTTGAATTGTGGAGTGCGGAGCAGGAGTCCTCTCGCGAGGGCGCGGCCTTCGGCCTATCGAGGTGGCTGGTGCTCAGCCTCGAGGGCCTTGAGTTCGCGCAGATGAGCGTCGTCCTCCGGGTTGGGCTGGTAAGCGGTGGAGAACCAGGCCTCCAGAATTTCCTTGGCGACCGCCTCGGAGGTGTTCCGAAGGGACAGGCAGAGCAGGTTGGCATCGTTCCAGCGGCGGGCGCCCCGGGCGGTTTCGGCGTCGGCGCACAGCGCGGCCCGGACGCCCACGACCTTGTTGGCCGCCATGCTCACGCCGGTGCCGGTCCAGCAGAACAGCACGCCTTCGTCGGCCTGCTCTCCGGCCACATCCTCTGCGACCTGGCGAGCGACCTTCGGCCAGCCCTCGGGGACGTCGGCTAGCGGCCCGTAGAGCCGCAACTCGTGGCCGCGGCGGCGGAGTTCCGACACGACTGCGTCGGTTACCGCGTTGCGCTCGTCTGAGCCGACGGAGATTTTCACATTAGCTCCCCGATCGGATTCTATCAGGTCCGTTCGGCCGCTCGTGGCTGGATCGATGGGTAAGTCGTTTATGTCATAATACATGCCCGTTTTCGGGAGCATTCCTGGTGCATTTCCAGACCGTCTGCGTACTTGGGTTGGGCTATATCGGGCTGCCGACTGCCAGTTCCTTCGCCGCCCACGGTTTGAAGGTTCATGGAGTAGACACCGACCCGCGCGTGTTGCAAGAGCTGCGGGAGGGGATGATTCACAATCAAGAGCCCGGGCTCCGAGAGCTGGCCAAGCGGGCTCTCGACTCGGGGAACCTAAACCTGAGTGACCTGCCTGCCGAGTCGGACGCCTTCGTCATCGCGGTCCCAACCCCGGTGGGAGAGGACAAGCGAGCAGACCTGCGGCATGTCATCGAGGCAGCCAAGGCGATTGCACCACACCTGCGTCGCGGCAACCTGGTGATGCTGGAATCGACCTGCCCTCCGGGGACGACTGTGGGCACCGTAGCGCCGATCTTGGAGCGGTCGGGGCTCAAAGCCGGGACCGACTTCTCACTCGCCTACACCCCCGAGCGGGCGCTGCCGGGAAACATTGTGCAGGAGTTGACCGAGAACGCACGGGTCATCGGCGGCATCGATCGTCGCTCTGCCGAGGCGGGCAGTGAGCTGTACCGAACTTTCGTGGTGGGTGAAATCCTGCTCACCGACGCCACCACCGCCGAGATGGTGAAGCTGATGGAGAACACCTATCGCGATGTCAATATCGCCGTCGCCAATGAGTTTTCGCGTCTGGCCGAAAAGCAGGGCGTCGACGTATGGGAAGCCATTCGACTGGCCAACAAGCACCCGCGAGTCAACATCCTGCGGCCGGGTCCGGGAGTGGGAGGCCACTGCACCGGGGTGGACCCCTGGTTTCTGGTGGAGGCCTCGCCGGCGCTTTCCCCGCTGATCCGGCAGGCTCGCGCAGTCAACGACGGCCAGCCGGCCCACGCTGCTTCGATCATCGAGTCTGCGTTGGGGAAGCTCAGTGGGAAACGGATTGCCGCGCTGGGGCTGGCCTATAAATCGGGAGTGAATGACCTGCGCGAGAGTCCCGCGATTGAGGTCGTCCGCCATCTGATCGCCGCGGGAGCGCAAGTTCGCACCTGGGAGCCGTTTGCGCCGGACGGCAGCGTTGAGGGCGCCGAGTCGGTTACTTCCTTGAAAGAGGCCGTGACGGGAGCCGAGGCGATTGCGCTGGTGGTGGATCACCCTCAGTTCGTGGAGCTCGACCCCCAAGCGGTGGCGCGGGCGATGCCGGGAAGAGTGGCCATTGACTTGCGCGGTCGCTGGAATGTAGGTACCTGGAGAGCCGCCGGCTTCGCCGTATACGTCTTAGGCGTCGGCACGCCGAATGCCTGAGCCGCTCCGGGTTCTATCAATCTTCGGGACTCGGCCGGAAGCGATCAAGATGGCCCCGGTCCTGAAGCGGCTGAAGCAGACCCCCACTGTTGAATCGATTGTCTGTATCACTGCTCAGCACCGCGAGATGCTCGATCAGGTACTGGAGCTATTTCAAATTCGGCCAGACTACGACCTCGATATCATGCGGCCGGCTCAGCCGCTGCACGAACTCAGCGCGGCGGTCTTTCAGGGACTCGAGCCAGTGTTGGCGAAGATAGCGCCTGACTGGGTGCTGGTCCAGGGGGACACGACAACGGTGATGTGCGCCGCGCTGCTGGCCTACTATCATCGGGTGAGGATCGGGCACGTGGAGGCCGGGCTGCGCACCGGGGACAAGTACCAACCGTTCCCAGAGGAAATCAATCGTCGGGTATTGGGGGCGGTGGG
>CAYHJH010000003.1:18144-20420 GCA_964356605.1 uncultured Anaerolineaceae bacterium | reverse complement strand
AGGCTCTACGCACGATTGCGGATGAGTATTCCGGAAGGGCTTACCTGATCTATCCGGTTCACCTCAATCCCAATGTCCAGGAACCCGCCCATCGATTGCTCGGGGACGTGCCCAATATCCGCTTGATTGAACCGCTGGACTACCTCAGCATGGTCCACTTGATGAAACGCGCCCACCTGATCCTCACCGATTCGGGCGGAATCCAGGAGGAAGCGCCTGCGCTGGGCAAACCGGTGCTGGTGCTGCGCGAGGTGACCGAACGGCCGGAGGCCCTGCAGGCGGGGACCGCGATCCTGGTCGGAACCGACACCGAGCGAATCGTCCAGGAGACCCGCCGCCTGATGGATGACCCCGAGGCATACGCCGCCATGGCGAGAGCGGTAAACCCCTTCGGAGACGGCCACGCGGCCGAACGGATCGTTGAAGCGCTCTTGAACAGACACGCATCACTCAGCCAGTGAGCCACGCCGTGTCCCGTTTGGAACGCGTCTGCATGGTTGCGCGGCTGAGTGGCGTGGCGGGACCGGCGGCCTTCCAGCGCCGGCTGGTGGGCGGGTTGCAGGCGCGTGGAATTGGGATCAGCTTCAGCCTGGAAGATCGCCCGTATGACACGTTGCTGATTATCGGAGGAACGCGTCGGCTGGGCGGGGTGTTGCGGGCACGGCGCCAAGGAACGCGGATCGTGCAGCGGCTGGACGGAATCAATTGGCTGCATCGCCGCACCCGGACCGGCCTGCGCCATTACCTGCGGGCGGAAGCGAACAACCTGCTGATGCGACTCGTTCGGGACCGATTGGCTCACCGGGTTGTCTATCAAAGCGAGTTTGCCCGCCGCTGGTGGGAACACCGCTACGGACCAGCGAAAGCCTCGGCTACAGTCGTCCACAATGGAGTACCCCTGGAAATCTACAGCCCGGATGGCGGCGGCCAACCGCCGCAAGATCGGACTCGGTTGCTAATGGTTGAAGGGAACTTTGCTGGTGGGTATGAGCTCGGTCTGCGGACCGGCCTGGACCTGGCCGGGCGGCTTGCGGAGCGGCTAGCACGGCCGGTGGAGTTGACGATTGCTGGTAAAGCCCGCCAAGAGCCGAGCGGCGCGCGCAATGGGGTCCGGATGGATTGGCGCGGGGTAGTCGACCCCGATCAGATCCCGGCCTTGGACCGGTCGGCCCACATGCTGCTGGTGGGAGACCTGAACCCGGCCTGCCCAAACGCGGCGATCGAAGCCATGGCCTGCGGGCTGCCGGTGATCGCCTTCGAAACCGGCGCGCTGCCGGAGTTGGTGACGGGTGATGCCGGTAGATTGGCCGCCTACGGCGGCGACCCCTGGAAGCTCGACCCCCCCGATATGGAAGCGCTAGTCATGGTCGGGCTGGAGGTTGTGAATGATCAACCTCGCTTCAGATCAGGCGCGCGTGCCCGGGCGGAGGCGGCCTTCGGGTTGGATCGGATGGTGGATGGTTATCTTCAGGCGCTGGCAGGATAGGGGTGAGATCCATCATTCTTGAGACCGCCGCCTGGGTTGCCAAAGCCCTGCCAGGCGGTATGCGGCAGAGCCTGTATCGCCTGGGCCCGCTCACCCGCGGCGTACGCGGCTTGCTGAACGCCGCCGCGCCGGAAGGGCTGACCGAGATTGAGATTGCCGCCGGGCCGGTCGTGGGCGCGAGGATGCGCCTCGACCTACGGACCGAAAAGGACCTCTGGCTCGGGACCTACGAGCTCGACCTGCTCCAGGCGATCGACGATCTGGCTGAGGCCGGGATCCTCGCCTACGATGTTGGCGCCAATGTGGGCTACGTCAGCCTGGCGATCGCGCGCGCCGCGGGACCGGCAGGCAAGGTCGTTGCCTTCGAGCCGTTGCGGGCCAATTTCGACCGGCTGCGACTCCACCTGGAAATGAACGCGGAGGGGAGCCGTGTAAGGCCGATACAGGCTGCGGTGGGGGCGCGGACGACTCGATTGCAATTTCTCTCTTACTCATCTGGCGCGATGGGAAAGCTGGAGGGGTCAGGTGGTAGGGCGCTGGAGCATACGGGTGCACAAGAGGTCGAAGTAATCTCCCTCGACGATTGGGTTTATCAACAAGGCGAGTCCGCGCCGGGCCTGGTGAAGATCGATGTGGAGGGGGGCGAGGTTCAGGTGTTGGAGGGAATGGAGCGTCTACTCAGAGAGGCAAGGCCCTACCTGCTGGTCGAGCTTCACGGTCCGGAGGCTGCGAGCGGAGCACAAGGTAAACTGGAGCGAGCCGGGTATCGGCTGCATGAGATGCGGCCGGG
>CAYHJH010000003.1:5369-18044 GCA_964356605.1 uncultured Anaerolineaceae bacterium | reverse complement strand
TCGATTGGCTGAATGCCTGGGATCCGCAGGCGCTGATCTTGGAGGCTAACCCGCGCTACCTATCGAACCGCCGGGCGATGGCATGGATGCATCAGAGGGCGCGGCCTGTGGTCGGCTGGGGGCTGGGCGCGCCGCGCGGGCACTTCTTCTGGCGCGGGTACCTGCGTCAATTTGACGCACTCATCGCCTACAGCACGCAAGGGGCAGAGCAGTATCGGGCGGCGGGCGTCCCCGCTGAGCGCGTGCATTTCGCCCTCAACGCTGTCGTCGGTCCGCCTCCGCCAGTAATGCGGCGCCCTGGAAAGTCTGGTGAGCCGGCCAAGCTGTTATTTGTCGGCCGGCTGCAGGAGCGCAAGCGAGTGGACTTGCTATTGCAGGCCTGTGACGGTCTGGATCTCCGGCCTGCGCTGTGGATCGTCGGAGAGGGTCCGGCGCGGCTGCAACTGGAGCGGCTGGCACAGCGGGTCTACCCGGCTGCCCAATTCATGGGCGCGCTGCAGGGCGAGTCGCTCGATCGGCTTTTCCGCGAGGCGGATCTGTTTGTCTTGCCCGGCACGGGCGGCCTGGCCGTCCAACAGGCGATGGCCCATAGCTTGCCGGTGATTGTGGCCGAGGCCGATGGCACGCAGCGGGATCTGGTGAACCGAGACAATGGTTGGCTCGTCCCCCCGGGTGACCTGGCGGCGCTCACCGGGGCGCTGCGAGCCGCCCTCTCGAAGCCAGATCGCCTGACCGAAATGGGCGCAGCTTCTCACCGGATCGTGGCGGAACGGGTCAATATTGAAATCATGGCAGACACCTTTGTCAAGGTGCTGGAGGCCGTGGTCCCGCGGTGAGGCTGCTCTATGTTGCTGACGGCCGAAGCTCGATCGCTCGCAGCTGGATCCAGCACTTCGTCGGAACCGACCACGAAGTTCACCTGCTTTCCACCTTCGTCTGTGAGCCGCTGCCCGGCCTGGCTTCGCTGACCATCGTGCCGGTCGCGTTCAGCGGTTTGGCCCGGGCTCAGACGGCTGCCTCGCGACCCAGGCTGAGCCCTGGAGCGACGGGCGCGGGCACGATCCATCTGCGAACTACCCTCCGCCACTGGCTCGGGCCGCTGACTCTCCGCCGCGCCGCGGGCCAGGCACGCCAAGCGATCGCTGACATCCAACCGGACCTGCTGCATGCCATGCGGATTCCCTTTGAGGGCGCGCTGGCAGCGGCCTGTGAGCCGGATAGCCGCCTCCTGGTCTCAGTTTGGGGAAACGACTTCAGCTTGCACGCTCCGGCCACGCCGATGATGCGCGGGCTGACCCGCAGGACGATGGTTCGGGCGGACGCGCTGCACACGGATTGCCAGCGGGACCAACGCTTGGCGATGAGCTGGGGATTCCGCGCAGGGCGCCCGGCGGCCGTGCTGCCGGGCAATGGAGGCGTCAGGGAGGATCTCTTCTATGCCGGCGAGTCCGGAGAACCGACCAGTCCGGAGCTTGCCCATGCGCTGCGCGCGGTTCCGGCGAACGCGCCGGTTGTGGTCAATCCACGTGGCTTCCGCGCCTATGTGCGCAGCGACACCTTCTTCCGCTCCATTCCGATGGTGCTGGCAGTTCATCCTGACGCGGTCTTTCTGTGCGCCGCGATGGCGGGCGAGCGGCAAGCGAACCGCTGGATCGAGCGCCTGGGCATTCAGGATTCGGTGCAGCTGCTGCCCAAACTGTCACCCTCCGACATGGGAATGCTCTTTCGGCGCTCGTGGGTGATGGTCTCTGCGAGCGAGCACGATGGCACTCCCAACTCTCTGCTGGAGGCCATGGCCTGCGGGGCGTATCCGGTGTGCGGGGACCTCGAATCAATCCGGGAATGGATCGTCGATGGCCAGACCGGTTCGCTGGTTGATCCGCGGGACCCGGGCGCCCTGGCGCAGGCCGTGAGCCGCGCGCTGACGGACGCGCCGTTCCGGGCCGAGGCGGCGCGCCAGAATGGTCGCATCATCGCCAAGCGCGCCGGCTATAGGGCCGGGATGGCTCTCGCAGAGGCCTTTTACCGCGAGATTCTGGCCTGAGCCCGCATGACCTATCTGCAGGCACGCAGGTCCTCCAGTAAAATCCCCCACTGAACGATGAAACAAGTCGTACAGAATCTGCGCTCAAGGCGACCCACGGTTCTGGAAGTTCCGGCGCCGCATCCGGACGCCGGCAGCGCGCTAATTCGGACTGCCGCATCGCTGGTGTCGGCAGGCACCGAGCGAGCGTTAGCCGAGTTCTCTGGCAAAGGCATGCTCGGAAAGGCCCGCGCTCGCCCGGACCTGGTGCGCCAGACACTTGAAAAGGTCCGCCAGGAAGGAATTGTTAGCGGCTTGCGGACGGTGCAGCGCCGGCTGGATCAACCGGTGCCGCTTGGCTATTCCTCCGCTGGGTGGGTGGAGGCCGTGGGTGCAGGTGTGACCAGCGTGCGGGCAGGCGACCGGGTGGCGTGCGCCGGCGGGGGCCAGGCGGTCCACGCCGAGTACGCGGTCGTCCCAGAAAATCTCATGGCGCGGCTGCCGGAGGGAGTTGATTTTGAGTCCGGTGCCTTCGCCACGTTGGGCGCGATTGCGCTGCACGGATTTCGACTCTCGCAAGCGCAGCTCGGTGACCGGGTGGCGGTTATCGGGCTCGGGGTGCTCGGCCAGCTGGCCATGCAGATCGCCCGGGCGGCCGGCTGCAACCCCTTTGGAGTGGACGTCGATCCAGGCAGGGTGGACCTGGCGAACGAGTTGGGTGGACGGGCCGCGAGCCGAACCGAAGCCGTAGAAACCGGACAAGCACTCAGCGCCGGGATCGGTTTCGATGTCGTTTTGGTCTGCGCGCACACGGAAGACAGCGATCCGCTGGAACTTGCCGGGCAGCTGGCGCGCGATCGGGCGCGGGTTGTGGTCATCGGCGCGGTCGGGATGCAGGTGCCGCGCAAGCTGTATTACGACAAGGAACTGGAGCTGACCGTATCGCGCTCCTACGGGCCTGGCCGCTACGATCCGCAATACGAAGAAGGTGGGATCGACTACCCGATCGGCTACGTCCGCTGGACCGAGCACCGGAACATCGAGGCCTTCGTCGAACTTCTTGACCAGGGTCAGGTCCAGGTCAAGCCGCTAATCAGCCACCGTTTCCCGGTCGAGCAGGCGGAACAGGCGTACGAGCTCATCCTTGGGCACAGCGAGCAGCCTTCCCTGGGCGTGCTGCTGACCTACCCGGATGCTGCCCCGATCGGCCGCCGAATGACGATCTCGCAGCGCTCCCCGCGGAAAGATGCACCGGTCCGGCTGGGGGCGCTCGGGGCCGGGAACTTCGCCAGCACCGTCAGCCTGCCGATTCTCAAGAAGTTGAAGGCAGTCGAGCTGGTTGGCCTGGCGTCCGGCCGAGGGCTGAGCGGGGCCGAGGCCGCGAGGCGCAACGGATTTGGCTATGTATCGACGGAGTCAGCCCGGCTGCTGGCGGACGAAGGGATCAACACGATCGCGGTGTTCACCCGGCACCACTTGCATGCCACCCAAACCGCCGAGGCGCTGCGGGCCGGGAAGCATGTTTTCTGTGAGAAACCGCTGGCGATTGACGCACCCGGCCTCGAGCAGGTGTTGGACGCATTGCAGACCGCTCCCGGGCTGCTGACCGTTGGCTACAATCGCCGCTTCGCGCCGCTGGCGCTTGAGATGAAGCGCTTTCTGGCACAGGTGGGCGAGCCGCTGTCGGTTCACTACCGGGTCAACGCCGGAGGCCTCCCTCTGGATCACTGGATTCACGACCCTGCGCAGGGGGGCGGGCGGATCATCGGTGAGGTCTGCCACTTCATCGATTTCCTGATCTTTTTGGTCGGCGCCTTGCCGGCGAGCCTGCGAGCCGAAGGCCTGCCCAACGCCAGCCGCTATGCCGATGACAACCTGCAGCTAACTCTGACCTTCCCCGATGGCTCACTCGGTTCGATCCACTATCTGGCCAGCGGCGATCGGGCTTACCCGAAGGAACGGGTCGAGGCCTTCGGTGGCGGAAGGGTCGCGGTGCTGGAGGATTTCCGAAGGTTGGAGTTGGCCAGCGGTGGACGCCGCCGCGTGCAACGTTCGTGGCTGCGCCAGGACAAGGGCCACCGCGCCATCTGGGAAGCGTTTGTTGCCGCGATCCAGGCCGGAGGCCCAGCTCCAATTCCCTACGAGCAGCTCGCGGCCGTGACACAGGCCACGTTCCGGGCTCGTGATGCATTGGCGAGCCGAGCTGCGGTAGACCTGGAGTCTCGCTGGCGCGTCACCTCCTAAGGAAGATGTCACGACTGACCACGCTGGTTCTGGCGGTCCGGGAGCTCGGGATCCGCTCGATGGTGCAGTATGCCCTGTATCAGCTCGAGCTTCGCAGCGGGGCGGTGCGCAAGCGCACGAAACCGTACCGCTGGGAGGACCGGCCGCTAAGCCTGTGGCTGCGGGATGAGGCCGCCGACATGAAAGTGCTCCCGCAACGGGAGCGTTTTTTCTTTCGGCCAGAGGCTGACTTGTCTAGCGACTTGGCCAGTCTCCAGAACGGTGCCAGCGTTCCCCTCAAGGAAGAGGCGGAAGAGATCTTGGGCGGGAGGTTTCGGTTGTTTGGTGGCCCACCGGTCTCGCTGGGCTTTCCTCCTCGCTGGGGAAGTGTGCCTTTAACAGAAGAGGGGCCCAGAGAGCTGCCGCTCGACCGACACTGGACCGAATACGAGCTCGACGGCGATCTGGACTTTCGGCTGCTCTGGGAGCCTTCCCGGTTCGGCTGGTGCTTCACCCTCGGCCGCGCCTACCGGCTGACCGGCGCGCGGCGCTACGCGGACGGCTTCTTCACATTGTTAGCCTCCTGGATGGAGGCCAATCCGCCGAATCTCGGCCCACACTGGGCCTCCGCGCAGGAAGTTGCCTTGCGGATGATGGCGTTGATCTTCGGCTACTTTGCCTTTGTCCCCACAGAGCAGGAGCGAGCGGAGCGGTTGCTGACCGTCATCGCCGCGCATGCCGAGAGGATCCCCGCCACCCTGCATTACGCCCGAGCGCAGCGCAACAATCATCTGCTAACTGAAGCGGTCGGATTGTACAGCGCCGGGCTGCTGCTCGATCGCTTTCGGCAGGCACAGCAATGGAAATCCCTTGGACGGCGCTGGATTGTGGCCGCTCTTCGAGACCAAATCTTCGAAGACGGCGGCTACATTCAGCACTCGACCAACTACGGACGCCTGGCTCTGGCGACCGGGCTGTGGGCCGCCCGGTTGGCGGAGATTTATGTGGAGCCATTGCCCGAAGAGAGTCTGCAGAAGCTGAGCAGAATGACCGAGTTCCTGACCGCGTTGGTGGACCCTGAAAGTGGGCGGGTCCCCAACCTCGGCAATAACGACGGATCCAATATCCTGCCATTGACCTCCTGCGCTCCGCTGGATTACCGGCCGGTCTTGCAGGCCGCCTCAATGAAGTTCCTCCACCGGCCCGCGTTCGCTCCGGGTCCATGGGATGAGCTCTCCTTTTGGTTGGGAATTGCCGGCCAGGTGCAAGGCCAGGCTCCTGTCCGTGAGTCTGCCAACGGTTTCCCGGAAGCCGGGGTCTACCTGCTTCAGGGGCAGCGTGCCTGGGCCTCTCTGCGCTGCGCTCGGTTCCGCACCCGGCCGTCACATTCGGACCAATTGCACCTGGACCTGTGGTGGAGTGGGCACAATCTCGCCCGCGATCCAGGCAGCTACCGCTACGGCGGCAATCTGGGGAACGCACTGGCCTCGGCCAGCGTGCATAACGGAATGCTGGTCGACGGACGTGAGCCGATGCTCCGCGCCGGCCGGTTCCTCTGGTTGGGATGGTCGGATGCGCGATACCTGGCACGCTGGCAGGAGGGATCGGCGGAAGCCCTGGCGGCGGAGCGCGCGGTATCGGGGGTCGCCCACCGGCGAAGCGTCGTGCATACCGCTGACGCACTGTGGGTGGTGATCGACGAGCTGCATGGTGATGGGCGGCATCGCGGCCGGGTGGTTTGGACTCTGCCGGACTGGAAGTGGGACCTGAATGATCGTGAATTGGTGCTCGACGGCGAGCCAGGGCAGGTTGTGCTCAAGATTGAGCCTGAATCCGCCTCTCTGGCGCTTTATCGCGCCGGAGAGCGTTTGGCAGGCGATCTCGCGGAGCCGGATGCCGAGGTGCTCGGCTGGTGGTCGCCAACCTATGGCTACAAGGAACCGGCGCTCTGCCTGGTTGTATCCATAGAGGGAGACTTGCCGGCCCGGCTGGCCACTTGGTGGCGGCTTGGAGCGGAGGGCTTGGCTGGCCTCGCGCTTGCCTTTGCCGAGGATCAGCTTGACCTCTAAATACATCCGCCCCAGCCCGGGGATTCCGCTTCGCAAGCGGTTGTTCGATCTGGCGCTCACGACCCCCGGTTCGATCTTGATCAGCCCGCTGCTGGCCCTGATCGGGATCCTGGCCTGGATCCTCCAGGGCCGGCCGATCCTATTTCGCCAAGTCCGGCCCGGCTACCGGGCCGCGCCGTTCACTCTCTACAAGTTTCGAACGATGACCGAAGCCCTCGATCCGCAGGGAATCGCCCGGTCGGACGCCGAACGGCTGACTCCTTTTGGACGATTCCTGCGCTCCTTCAGCTTGGACGAGCTACCCGAGTTGTTCAACGTATTGAAGGGCGAGATGAGTCTGGTGGGGCCGCGGCCGCTGCTGATGCGCTATCTGGACCGCTATACGCCGGACCAAGCCCGCCGCCATGAGGTGTTGCCTGGCATCACCGGCTGGACGCAAGTCAACGGCCGCAACGCCATCACCTGGGAGGAAAAGTTCCGCTTCGATGTGTGGTACGTGGACAACTGGTCGCTGGGCCTGGATCTCATGATCCTGGCGCTCACGCTTGGTAAAGTGATCAAGCGCGAGGGCATCAGCCAGCCGGGCCAAGCCACCGCGGAGGAGTTCAAAGGGTCGGAGTGAATTCAGAAATCCCATATTGACATTCTATGAATTTCTGACAAACTAATAGCGGCGCTACTCTATTTTGCCGATCGGCACCAGGTTAAGACCCCTCGAGTCGCAAAGCGGTTTGCGGCCCAGGGGTATTAATTTTGCCAAGCAGAGTCCTAGCAGGACGGAACGCGCATGGCCGAGCATCTGAACCTGTATCAGCGGGCCAAATACTACGACATCATTTTCGACCGAGACGTCAGCCCGGAGGTCGATTTTATTCAGCAGGCCTATCGACACTACTCGGGCAGGCCGGGTCCCAAATCGGTCTTGGACCTTGCCAGCGGGCCCGGCTACCACGCCCTGGAATTTGCCCGCCGCGGGATCACAGCGGCTGCGCTCGATCTGCGGCCGGAGATGCTGGCCTTGGGTGCCGAGAAGGCGGCTGCCGAAGGCCTTCAGCTGAATTGGGTGGCGGCCGATATGCGCTTCTTCCGGTTACCCCAACCGGTGGACGCAGCCTTCATCGTGTTCGACGGGCTGGATGCGCTGCTTACCAATGAGGACCTGGTCAAACACTTCCAGGCGGTGGCCGAAAACCTGACGGATGGCGGGATTTACCTGGTAGATCTCACTCACCCACGAGACTGCTCCTTCAGTGAGTACGGCCACTTCGAATACCGCGGCTCCCGCAACGGTGTGGAAGTCGAGATCCACTGGGCGACGAACTCGCCCAAGCACGATCTCGTGACCGGTGTAGCCCAGGTCGAACTCGAGATGCTGATTCGTGAGAATGGGAGCGAGAAGAGAATCACAGACTCGGCCTCGGAACGCTTGCTGTTCCCCCAGGAAATCCAGTTGCTCTGCAAGCTTTCGGGCAGCCTGAAGCCCGTCGGCTGGCACGGGGATTACGATCTGAGACAACCGCTGGATTATTCGCCGGCTTCGAGGCGGATGCTCGTGGTGCTCCAGCGGCAAGGCTGAGCAGACATGGCCAAGCGCTACTACAGCTCCTACCTCTCACCGAAATTGGTAGCCCGGCGGCACCCCAGCAAGGGCGGCAACGGGGTCTTTGCCCGGCAGGGAATCGCCACTGGTGAGCTGCTGTCCGTCTGGGATGGGATCATCGTGTCCTACGAACGGCTGATTCGGTTGCCACAACCGATTCGGAGGCACTCTGTCCAGGTCGAGGAAGGTCTTTACCAGGCCCCGAACCGCGCGCCTGAACCGGTGGACTACATGAACCACAGCTGCAATCCAAACGCCGGCATGAGCGGCCAAATCGCCGTCGTGGCGATGCGGGAGATTGCTCCGGGCGAGGAGATTTGTGTCGACTACGCTATGGTCGATGGAAGTCCTTACGATGAGTTTGAGTGCCACTGCGGCGAGCCGGAGTGCCGGGGGGCAGTTACCGGCGATGATTGGGCCCGACCTGAGCTGTGGGACCGCTACCGCGGTTACTTTTCCCCTTACCTTCAGCGCCGAATCGAGACTCTCCAGCTTCAACAGGCTCTTCGGCCGCCTGAGTTCGCCAGGCGAGCCAGGTCCTCCAGGCAGTAAGCGCACCACGCCAAGTGAATTCGCATCCGCTTTAGCCCTCTCAAAGGGGGCACGTCCTATTTCTGCAACCGGGAATCCCAAACCGTGGGGGTAGCGCAGGGCGAGGGGCCTACCTGCAAGGGAAACGAACATATGTGCGAAATGCCCCTTTTGGGCCACTTGCCAGGATTTCAAAGGGCGGGTAGCATTTCCCCGTTCGGCCCAACCCTTTAGCCAGGAGGAAGTTCAGATGAAACAGGCCCTTTCGTTCTACGACATCAAGAAGAAGAGCAAGTTCAGCTCGACGGAGTGGAAGATACTGACCAAGACCGCAAAGGGGCGAACCCGCTACTTCGCCGTGGCCCCGGTGCAGGGCGAAGCCCGGGAAGCTTGGCTCATCGTGAGCAAGGACTTTGCCACCGCAAACATGAACATGTAAGGCTCGTGGAACCAGCATCGGCCATCCGAAAAGCCGCCCACTCGAGTGGGCGGCTTTGCATTCCTGGGGGAATGTTACAATCCGAGCACCCTGGCGCCGTGATGACCTATCCTCCGGTCGCGGCGTCCCCTTTCCTCTCCAATGCCAGCCCCACAGCGACAGGCACCCCTTCTCTGTTCGTGCACATCTTGCTAATCCACCAGGCATTCGTGCGCCCGCAGGACCCGGGCGGGACACGCCATTACGAGTTTGCCCAGCACCTGGTTCAAAGGGGCCATCGAGTCACGGTGCTGGCGGGCACCCGGAGCTATCTGACCGGCGAACCGCTGGGGGCTGAGCGGCGACAGATGCTCGAACCAGGCCTGGAAGTCGTGCGCTGCAGGGTCCTAGGCGGAGCAGGCAACAGCTCGTTCCAGCGGACCTTAGGGTTTCTCTCGTTCGTGGTCTCGTCGTTTTGGGAAGGATTGCGCATCCGACAGGTGAGCCTGATCTGGGGAACCTCGCCGCCCCTCTTCCAAGGCTGGACGGCCTGGGCTCTGGCCAGGCTGAAGCGAGTACCGTGGCTGCTGGAGGTGCGCGACCTGTGGCCGGAGTTCGCGGTGCAGGTCGGCGTTCTGCGCAATCGGGCCCTGATTGGTCTCTCCCGCTGGCTGGAGAAATTTCTCTATCGCCGGGCTGACCGCATCGTGGTGAACTCGCCCGGTTACGTCTCGCACGTCCTGGAATCCGGGGCGGCGGCGGGCAAGCTGGCTTTCGTGCCGAATGGGGTCGATACGAGCAGGTTTGACCCTGCCGTCAAGAGCGGTGAGCTCCGCGTGCTCCACGGTTTGGAGGCGAGGTTCATCGCGCTGTACGCCGGTGCTCACGGCATGGCCAACGACTTGTGGCAGCTCCTCGAGGCGGCAGAATTGCTCCGGGAAGACCCGAGGATTGCGCTGGTCCTGGTCGGCGACGGCCGGGAAAAGGAGGCGCTCCAGGCCAAAGCCCGGGGGCTCAGACTGGAAAACGTAGTCTTCCTTCCGCCGGTCGAGAAGTCCCGCATGCCGCTGCTGCTCGCTGACGCCGACTGCGGCCTGGCGGTGCTCAAAGCGATCCCGATGTTCACCACCACCTACCCAAACAAGATGTTCGATACCATGGCGGCCGGAAAACCAGTTGTGCTCGCCATCGACGGTGTGGCTCGCCGACTCGTGGAGGAAGCAGGCGCCGGTATTTTCGTTCCACCCGGCGACCCGGAGGCGCTGGCCGGGGCCCTGAGACAGCTCGCGGACGATCCGGGGGAGGCGCGGGCGATGGGGCAGCGGGGAAGGTCGTATGTCGAGGCCCACTACGACCGGGCCCAATTGGCGCTTCAAATGGAAGGACTGCTGCTGGCGATGGCCCGCGGTTAGACCAGGAGTGGATGGAGCGCAGTCAAGGAAACCGCCTGGGACTGTGGGTCTCGCGGACGTTCTGGTCCACCTACCACGATTCACGCGCAGTTCAGGAAGCGCGGAATGGGCTGCTGGCGAATCTCGGACCGGGCAGCAAAGGGCTCAACGTCGGTGCCGGAGAGCGCAGGGTACACTCGGCCTTGATCGCCGTTGACCTCGCACGTTCGCCTGCCATCGACTGTGTAGCGGACGCCCGCCGGCTCCCTTTTCGCAATCTGGCTTTTGAACTGATCCTGTCGCAGGAGACCTTGGAGCACGTCGCCGATCCCTTTCAGGCGGTTCGAGAGATGGGGCGAGTGCTGAAGCGAAACGGCAGTCTCTACCTGCAGACCCCATTTGTCCTCGGCTACCACCCGAATCCCGAGGATTATTGGCGCTTTTCTCACGCCGGAGTGCGGTCTTTGATTGAGCAGGCAGGTCTGCATTGCGAACGGGTGGAGCCAACATTTGGGCCGGGCACCGGGCTGCACCGGATCCTCGTCGAATTTACCGCCGGGGTGGCGGCGCGGGTGGTCGGCCGTGCCTACCTTCCGGTCAAGGGAATAGCGGCGATTGTTCTTTACCCGTTGAAATGGCTGGATGGATGGCTGACCAAGGGTGACCAGCGGGATAGAATCGCCGGAGGATACTTTGGCATTGGGAAAAAGCAGGTCTGAGCGGGTAAACGTCCTCTTCACCAGCGTTGGACGGCGGGTGGAGCTGGTACGGGCCTTTCGCAACGCCTACGCGGAGCTCGGGCTAAAAGGCTCGATCGTGGCCACCGACATCGACCCGCTGGCGCCCGCTCTCAAGCCTGTCGATCGGTACTACCTCGTTCCGAGGGTGGACGACCCGGAGTATCTCCCCAGCCTGGCGGAGATCTGCCGCAAGGAGTCGATCCATCTGATCTTCCCTCTGATCGACCCCGACATCCCGGTCCTGGCGGAAGGACGGGAGCTCCTGGAACGGAGCGGAGCCAGACTGGCCGCGGTGCCGGCCGCTGCAGCCCGCAGCGCGCATGACAAGTGGAAGACGTATGAGTTCCTGCGATCGGCCGGCCTGCCGGCGCCGAAATCATGGAAGAGTGCGCCCAGGGGGAAGGTGCAATTCCCTCTCTTCGTTAAGCCTCGCATCGGCAGCGCCGGCAGGGGTGGCATCAAGGTCAACAACGTTACTGAGCTCAAACACGTCCTTCGGCAGACCCCCGATCCCGTTGTCCAGCAGTACCTGTCGGGGCCGGAAGTGACCAGTGACGTGAGCTGTGGAATGGATGGGCGGGTCTGGGCGGTGGTTTCCCGGCAGCGGATCGAAGTGCGCTGGGGCGAAGTTGCGAAAGGGGTCACGGTCCTTAACGAGGACATCCTCTCCGGCTGCGTCAGGATTGCCGAAGGGCTGCAGGTCATCGGCCCAATCACGGTCCAGTGCATTCTGCAAGAAGGTCGTCCCTATTTCACCGAAATAAACGCCCGTTTTGGGGGCGGTCTGCCGCTCGGCATCGCCGCGGGGGTTCCCTCGCCGCGCTGGTATCTGGCCGAAGCGGCAGGAATACCGTTCGAACCGCCGAAGCTTGGCAGCTACCAGACTGGCCTCTACCTCACCCGCTACGACGAGTCGCAGTTCCTCAGCGAAGCCGAGTATGCCGAAGCTGCAAGCCATCGGATTTGATCTGGACGACACGCTGTACCCAGAGCGGTCATACGCTCTGAGCGGCTTCGCGGCGGTGGCCGAGTGGGCCGAGGCGACGCTCGGCATTCCAAGGACGCAAGTGTCCGCCGAGCTGAAGGGCTATTTTGAGGCCGGCCTGCGCGGGCGCACCTTCAACCGCTGGCTGGAAGACCATGGCCTCCCCGCCGAGCCCTGGGTGCGTGACATGGTGGACTGCTACCGCCAGCACACGCCGGACATCGCTCCGTTTCCCGAGGTCGTCGAGGTGCTGGAAAGCCTGCGGGGGAGCTACCGTATGGCAATCCTGACGCAGGGCTATGCTCCGGGTCAGAAGCGTAAGATCGAGGCCCTGGATCTGGGCGGCTATTTTGCGACGATCCTCATTCTGGGAGAAGAGGAGCGAGAGCAGTGGAAGCCGAGCCGGGCGGCCTTTGAGCGGTTGCTGGCGGGGCTGGGCAAGGCAGGAGACTCGGTTGCGTATGTGGGTGACAATCCCGACAAGGACTTCTATGGAGCACGCCAGCTCGGGATGCCGACGGTGCGGGTGCGGCGGCCTGGAGGTGAACACGCCCAAAAAGAGCCGGTCGACGCCAGCTACGCGGCCGACATGGAGATCAGTGATTTGACGGGGATTCGACGGGCGCTCGAGCTGGAGGTCGGGCAGTTCTGATGAAGGTCCCGATGTCCTCGCCCGACCTGGGAGAGGCGGAGCG
>CAYHJH010000003.1:0-5269 GCA_964356605.1 uncultured Anaerolineaceae bacterium | reverse complement strand
TTTGTCGATGTGGATCCGACCACCGGCAACCTCGACCCCGGCCAGGTCTCCGAAGCTGCCCATGCGATCCAAGGGAGCACCGGATCCGAGTGGCTGCCCCGCCGTGGCGCAGATCCGCGGGGCGAACTGCGGGCGATCCTGGCGGTCGATGTCTTCGGCCAGCCGGCGGACTACGACCGATTGCTTGGGACGGCAGAGAAACACCAATTGGCCCTGATCGAGGACGCCTCCGAGGCACTCGGAGCCCAGTACCATGAGAAATCAGCCGGCACCCTTGGTGACGCGGCCGCCTTCGCCTTTTATCCCAACAAGCAACTGACGACCGGCGAAGGGGGAATGGTGGTCACCGAGAGGGAGGATTGGGCCGAGCGCGTCCGGGCCTTACGCAACCAGGGACGGGCGCAGAACGACAGCTGGCTGCAGCACACCTATCCCGGCTACAACTACCGGTTAGACGAGATGAGCGCAGCCCTCGGCCGGGCCCAAGCCGAACGGCTGGACGAGTTGCTGGCCAAGCGGGATCGGGTGGCGGGCTGGTATAAGCAGCAGCTCCAGGCATTGCCCGGGATTGAGCTCGCGCAGCTGGCCCTGACCACGACTCGCATGAGCTGGTTCGTGTACATTATTCGGCTTGATTCCCATATCGACCGGGCCAAGCTCATGGCAGAGCTCGAGGGCAAAGGAATCCCCAGCCGGGCCTACTTCGAACCGATCCACCTGCAGCCTTATATGTTGGAGCGCTTCGGCTTCCGGCAGGGTGACTTTCCGGTGGCCGAGGATCTGGGCAGGCGAAGCCTGGCTCTGCCTTTTTCAGGTGTGATGACACAGGAGCAGGTGAGCTATGTGTCAGACGGCCTGCGGGCTGCGCTTGGGGTGGTGGGCTAGAATAGGACTGGTTGTCTGAAGAAAATAGAAGGGGCGGGTTCTAGACCCGCCCCTTTGCTTGTTCGGTTTTGAAACTCAGGAACCCGCCTGCTTCCAGTTCACAAAGATCAGATTCTGGTCGCAGGTGGCAAAAGTCGTCAGAAAGACCTGAGCCGACAACGGCAGACCGCTGCTGGCATCCAGGACTTGGACCCATAAGGTGTTGTCGCTGGCGGTCGGAGTGTCCGAGAGTTCGAAGTAGAATCCGCCAAAGCCGAAGCGGTCGGCGGCGCTTCCGGTCAGGGTATCCAGCGGGCCGACGGGCGCGCTGGCCAGCTGACCCCCAATTCGCACTGCCAGGCCGACAATCGGAGCTCCACCCGTGTCATAGACCTTTCCCCCAACACCCATGTGCGCACATCCGCGCTCGTCCGAAGTGTAGGACGGGCTGCCCGACTGCAGCTCAAATTGCGCTCCTGGTTGCGCTGTGGTGGGCGGCGTGGACTCTGGGGTGACCGTCGCAAGAGGTGTTTCCGTGGCGACGAGCGTCTCGGTAGCGGTCGGAACTGCGGTAGGAAGTGGCCGCGGGGTGGCGGACGGAGGAATTTCCGTAGGTAGATAGATGGCAGGCGTATTGGTGGGTGTCGGCGGCCCCAGCGTCGCCGGCAGGGTTGGCGGTGGCTTCGGATTGAAGGAGCTCTGGGGATTGATAAAGGTCAGCACGCCGCCCGTGCCGACGCACAGCGTGGCAAGCAAGATCAACCCGGTCAGGAGGTTCTTGATCAGCCGACCGATGCTTATCCCCGCCAACGGAGACTCGTTCTGAAATGGATCATCCATACGCTATGCCTCTATACCACCTTTCGGCCTCATTCAGAGTTGACCGCCGGAGCCTGGCCCCCGATGTTCCGGGATCAACCACCGGCAAGCATCTCGATCTCGGCCCGCTGGCGCTGCTCGGTGATCCACTGCTCGACGGCCGCGACGCGGTACTCAATCAGGGCCTCGCCGGTCAACGGGCGGCGATCATTTTCCAGGATCTGCAGAATATGGTAGCCCAGCAACGTCGGAACCACATCGCTGATCTCACCGGGCTGCAGCAGAAAGGCGGCCTCTTCGATCTCCGGCATCGTCAGCTGGCCGCGCGGGAACCAGCCCAGGTCGCCGCCGGCCGGCCGGGTGTGTGGGTCGAGGGAGAACAGGCGGGCAAGCTCCGCGAAATCGGCACCCGCCTCGATTTGGGCGTGCAAGTCCAAGGCTTCGGCTTCCGTGGCCACCAGGATATGTCGGGCATGGACCTGTTCGGCCTGTTCGGGGAGCCCGTCTGTGATAGTTTCGATCATGCGGGCGGCCAGGACCTCTTCCCGCAGCTCATTCTCGAACTCTTCGGCCGTGTATCCGGAGGAGGCGAGCCAAGCGCCCATCCCTTCGGACCCGCCCCGGGCGTCCACGATCGCTTGCAAGCGTTCGTCCAATTCGGTTTCGCCTATCTCAATCCCGAGCCGCCCTGCGGCCTGGGCCATGATTCGCCGGTCGATTAGGGTCCACAGAACGTCCGACCGGTAGTCCCCCAGTGTTGCAAGCTCGATGCCAAGTGCCTGACGGGAGGCTTCAAAGCGGGCCAGCTCGCGCTGGAATGCCTCCAGCAGAATGCCCTCCCCGTTCACCCTGGCGGCCAGCGGCAGGGGGGTCGGAGTCGCAGGAGGGGGGGTCGCCGTCGGAGGGGCCGGGCTCGGGCCGACCGTTTCTGGCGGCCTGGCCCCGCAAGCGGCGGCCAGGACGCACAAGGCTAACAGACCCCGCATGGCGCGGCGCATTATACGCATGCCCGAAGGGCACGCAAGACAACGCGCTCAATTGGGGTCACGACTGGGAGCTGGCGAAAACCAGCACCATCGGGCGGCGCTTCGTTTCGCCGTAGAAAAAGCGACTGAGGTCCTTCTCGATCTCTTCCTTCAAATTGCCCGGTTCGGTCACCTTCGCCAGATCCTTGATCCGTCGGCGGGCGTGCTCGAAGAGCTCCTCGGCGTCGCGTACGAAGACGAACCCCTTCGAAACGATCTCGGGGTCGCGGGCCAGTGTGCCGTTCTGCCCATTCAGCGTAAGGTGGACCACCACGAACCCGTCCTTGGCCAGCGTTTCCCTTTCCCGCATCACCCGCGGTCCGATGTCGCCTACCCCGGTGCCGTCCACAAAGACGTAGCCGCCGGGGACACGCTCGCCGACACTCATTTTCTCGTCGCGGAATTCGATCACGGTTCCGTTCTCCACCACCGCGATGGAGGAATCCTTGACCCCGATCTCGCGCGCCAATGCGGCGTGCTGCTTCAAGTGCCGCAGCTCACCGTGGATGGGGACGAAGAACTTGGGTCGAATCAGTTGGAGCATGACCTTCATCTCTTCCTGGCTGGCGTGTCCGGACACGTGGACCGGCGCGATCGGGTCATAGATCACCTCCGCGCCGCGCTGGAAGAGCCGGTTGATCGTGCGGTGAACCATCTCCTCATTTCCCGGGATCGGATGGGAAGAGAGCACGACGGTGTCTCCCGCCAGCAGGTCAAACTGACGGTTGGTGCCGGTGGATAGCCTCCCCAAGATCGAAGAGGGCTCGCCCTGAGTGCCAGTGCACATCAGCACCACATTGGGGTGCTTCATTTTGAGCGCTTCCTCGGGGCTGACGATCAACTCATCTGGCACGTCCAGGTAGCCCAGCTTGCGAGCCATCTTTGCATTTTCCTGCATGCTGGTCCCGACGAAGGCCATCTTGCGGCCGTGCCGGGCCGCGGCCTGGGCGACTTGCTGCATGCGGGAAATCAGTGAAGCGAAGGTGCCGATCAGAATGCGGCCCTTCGCCTCTCGAAACACGACGTCGAACGCCGGGTCGATCTCCGCCTCGGAGGGCGTCCAGCCGGGCTCATCGGCATTGGTCGAATCGGCCAATAGCGCCAGCACTCCGCGCCCGCCTAGCTCACCCAGCTTGCCAAAATCGGTCGGCCATCCATCCACCGGCGTGTGATCGAACTTGTAATCGCCGGTGTGGACGACTAATCCGGCCGGGGTGGTAATTCCCAGGCCGACGCAGTCCGGGATCGAGTGGCAGACGTGGAAGAACTCGACCTTGAAGGGTCCGATTTGGCTTGTTTCGCCAGCCTGCACGGTATTGAGCTTAGCCTGTTTGAGCATCCCGCCCCGGCCTAGCTTGACCTCCAACAGGCCACGGGTCAGCTTTGTCGCGTAGATCGGCGCCGGGATCTCTTCCAACACGTGGTGGATAGCGCCAGTGTGATCTTCGTGACCGTGGGTGATCACGATGCCTCGCACCTTGTCTTTCTTGTCTTTCAGATAGCCAAAGTCGGGGATGATGTAGTCGATCCCCAACATGTCGTTTTCGGGAAACATGATCCCGGTGTCGACAATGAGGATGTTCTCTCCGTATTCGACGGACATCATGTTCTTGCCGATCTCCCCCAGTCCGCCCAGGGGGACTATCCGCAGATTCTTACTAGTCATTGGTGAATTTCCTTATCTAAAAGTTTATTGGAGTTCGGGTGCGGGCAGGCGTGAGACCCGCGCCAGGGAGGGGAAAGTGCATTGACTCGGACGGTCGATCTTTCTTGGGGACCCGAAGATTTTATCACGCGCAAGGCCGCAGCTCCCGGCGAACACGTGCCTTTTGAAGTACGCAAGAGCAGGGGCCCGAAAATGACCCCTGGCCTCCCTTGACCCAGTGAAGCAGCATGACTATAGTTGGCGAACAACCGAACTGGGGCTGAGGTGGCCTACCGCCCGGATGCGGAGGCCAGCAAGGGGAAGCCGGTGATTTTGATGGTTGCGCTACGCGCGACCTGAGAGAAAGTCCGGCACTGTCCCGCAACTGTAGAGAGCAGCAGTCAGCCGTCAGCCATCAGCCGTCAGCTGAGACGGGCCGTGTCTGGCCACGAAGCTGATCGCTGAGAGCTGACTAGCTGAAGGCTCTTCTGAGTCAGGATACCCGCCTCTGCCCCGCGCTGAATACCCCTTCGCGGAGAGGAGGTTGCGCGTGGTCACTGTACCACTGGCCTTCCCCGAGAAACCGTAAGGGAAGGCTTTCTTATTTCCCTGATGGTTCTGAATTTGCCTATGCCGGGTCTCCCGGCGGCAGCAGGAGTGGCTCGATGAAGTTTGCGCGTCGACTCGGTAAGGAACCGCGTGACCACAAAGCCGCGGTTCTGGGTAGCAGCAACTTGCAGAACGTTAAGTTTGTGCGCGGATGGAAGTGGGCGTTGAGCTGCGCGCTGCTGGCCACGTTAGCCCTGGTCGGCTCGGCGTGCGCCGCCGAATCGGCCCCGCAGGAAGCGCAGCTGAAATGGATTGATGGCTTGGGCCGACAAGTCTCACTGGACGGTCCGGCCCAACGGATTGTTTC
>CAYHJH010000002.1:23014-25387 GCA_964356605.1 uncultured Anaerolineaceae bacterium | reverse complement strand
CAGGGCGGGGGCCGGGGGCCCTGAACCCGGTCACCGGGGGGGGGGGGGGGGGGGGGGGGGGGTGGGGTAGGGGGTGGGGGGCAAGGGCTCCAGCCGATTTTTCAGCATCCTCCTAGCGGTTGACGAGAGCTGCCCGGATGATATAGATTGAGTTGGTATGGGCCAACCCGACGAACGCTGGCTGGGCCTGTCTGAAACCGCCCGGCTGCTGGGCGTACACCCTTCCACCGTAAGAGCGTGGGCAGATAGCGGCAAGCTTCCGGTCCATCGAACTGCCGGAGGCCATCGCCGATTCCTGCGGACGGAGATTGAACGTTGGGAAGCCGACCGCGGGAGCCGCGCAAGCGAAGCTCAGATCGTTATCGAAAATGTGATCGGCCGCACTCGGCTGGAGCTGCCGCGCTTGCAGAATCAGCGCTGGTACCGCAAGCTGAGGGAGACTGAGCGGGCGGCCTACCGGGAAGAGTCCCGTCGGCTACTGCAACAAGTTGGGCGCTTCATCGGCGTGGCCGCAGATGAGGCCGCTGAAGAGGCGGCTCAGATCGGGCAGGACTATGCCCGCATCAGCCTGCAAGCAAGTATGACTTTGATCGAAGCAGTGGAGGCCTTTCTGTTCTTCCGCAGCTTCTTGATGGAAAGTATCTTCAGCCTGTCCGAGGTCCAAGCGGCTCAGTCCTGGGATCAGATGCGCCGTGAAGCCTCGCGCTTCGCCGACCTCGTCCTCATCGCGCTGATTGAGGTCTACCAGCGCGCCTGAGGGTCTGTGGCTCGCCACGGTATAATCGCGGCTCGCCCAGATGCCCAACCCACTGGACCGCAACCCGCTGCTGACCCGTATCCGCCGAAACCACGCGGTTGAGCACGCCACAATTCACGTCCTGAGCGCCCGTTACCCGCACACTCCAATCGCGGGGCGCGCCGACGGAAACGGATATCTCATCCTGGGGAGCCTTCCCACACAAGCGGTAGCCGAGTGCGCCAGGGAGGCCGCCTCACGGCTGCGTTCAGGAGAAGGGCACCTCGCCATTCATCCCAATTGCGGAACCAGCTTTCTCACTGCTGCGGTCCTGGCGGGGGCAGCCTCCTACCTTTCACTGCTGGGTGGACGCTCGAGTCGCTGGCAGGATCGCTTGGAGCGGCTGCCTCTGGCGATCTTCTCCACCGTTTTCGCCCTCATTGTCGCCCAGCCGCTCGGCGCGGCCGCCCAACGCCATCTCACCACCTCGAGCGAGATCGGGCAGCTCGAGATCATGGATGTGCAACGAATTCGCGGCGGCCGGACATTTGTCCACCGCGTTCTCACCCAAGGGTAGCGTGGGCGCGCCGTCCGTTTATCTCTTCTACGGCGACGACCCGCTATCTATCTCCGAAACTCTGGAGGACTTGCGGGAGAAGCTTGGCCCCTCAGCTGATTTCAATAGTCAGCGCTTCTCCGGCCGGGCGTTGAGCCTGGAGGGCCTCGAGCAAGCCTGCAATTCCCTGCCGTTTCTTTCCAACAGACGGTTGGTGGTCCTCGAAAACGCTGAGGCGCTGCCGCGGGACGAGGCGTTTCGCCAGCGCTTCGAGCGAATCTTGAACCAGCTTCCCGAGAGCACCGCGCTGGTCCTGGTCGAGCAGATCGACACGGAGCGACCCAAAATCGAGAGAGAGCAGCGGGCTCGCTCGATCGGACTGGCCTGGGCGGAAACTAAACCCGAGGCCGCTTACGTCCGCAAGTTTCCCCGGCCCAGAGGGTCGGCATTTGCGCATTGGCTTCAGGCCCGGGCCGAGTCTCTAGGGGGCCAACTCGAGCAAGAGGCCACCCAGCTGCTTGCGGAACTGGTCGCCGAGGACGTCCTGATCGCTGATCAAGAGTTGCACAAGCTCCTGGATTATGTGGATCACCGACGGGCTGTCACCGCGCAGGATGTCGAATCGCTGACTCCGTTTTATGGTCAGGCGGATGTGTTTGCGGTCGTTGATCGCCTGGGGGCCGGCCCTGGGTGGTTGGACCGGTTAGAGAAGCTTCTGCAAGACCATGATCCGGCCTACGTGTTTGCGATGATCGTGCGCCAATTCCGCCTGCTGATTCAGGCGCGTGCCGCGTTGGACGATGGCGTTGACCCGGTCCGGAAGGTTCAGGCTTCCGAATTCGTAGCCAAGAAAGTCAGTGCTCAGGCACGCAGCTTTACCGCTCCGGTGCTCGAGGGCTTCTACCACCGTCTTCTGCAGCTGGACCTGGCGGTCAAGCGCGGGGAGGCCGAACTTGCGCTGGACCTTGTTCCGTTGATGGCCAGCCTGACACGCTGACCCAAGAACTAACTCGCCTTCGCCTCAGCCTAAGCTCCTCCAAACCCAAGAGCCTTGTCACTGCGCACGGTTGCCGCGAGGTTG
>CAYHJH010000002.1:5986-22914 GCA_964356605.1 uncultured Anaerolineaceae bacterium | reverse complement strand
CATCGGCCTGAGCTCCAGGTTTCCTACCTGGGCCGGCAGCGTCCCCTCCGCAGTTGAGGGGTGTACAAAGCAGAGTGTTGGCGACCGACCGTACTTGCCACGGTAGTAGTCGGCCGCTCGGGCGACCCGCGACTCCATGGGCTGCTCGCGCTCGGAATCGAACCACATCATCCCGACCTTCATCTCAACCTCCCTGGACTGGAATTCCCCATAGGTGCAGAATTTACGCGGCCCGACACCATTGAGGGGCGAACATCTGTTCGTATTATACGCACATTTGTTCTAATGTCAACCGGAGTTTCGCATCGCTTCGGCCGTCGGTACCTGCTCCATTCCGCACGGGCAGGGCTCGTTCCCTCCACGAACATGTCGAATGGGGTCGCAAAACCGGCCGAAAGGGTCGCTATGCTACAATTCCGCGGAACGCTCCATGGAAGAAGGGTCGCTGCTCCTTGATATCCTCCGGCTGTTCTCGGTCCTCCTACTGGTACTCGCCAATGGCTTCTTTGTCGCCGCCGAGTTCGCCTTGGTCAGTGTCCGGAAGACCCGTATTGCTGAACTCGTTGCCCGTGGTGACCGGTCCGCTCGCTGGGTGCAGAAGGCGATCTCCAACCCGGACCGTTTCATTGCCGCCACCCAACTCGGCATCACCCTCGCCAGCCTCGGCTTGGGGTGGATCGGCGAACCCGCGCTAAGCCGGTTCCTGCAACCCCTCATCGACTTGTTTCCGGCCGAAATTGAATCCGAAGCCTCGCACAGCCTCTCGGCCGGCCTGGCCTTCGCGATAATCACCTTTCTGCACGTCGTGATCGGTGAGCTGGCCCCAAAATCCATCGCCTTACAGAGCCCAGAGCGAACCTCCTTGATCGTTGCCAGGCCGACGGTCGGGATCGAATGGCTATTCAAGCCAGCGATTTGGGTACTCAATGGTTCCGGCAATGCGTTGCTGCGATTGGTAGGCATCCGACCGGCTGAACCCCATGAACTGGTGCACTCGGTGGAAGAGCTGAAGATGCTGGTCGCGGCCAGCGCCCGCAGCGGCGTGGTTGGCAACAGTGAGCAGGAAATGATCGACGCAGTCTTTGAGTTCTCAGAAACGCTGGTCCGTCAGGTCTTGGTGCCGCGGACCGAGCTGATCGCCGTGTCGTCAGACGCCAGCCTAGACTCTATGTTGGACTCGGCCATCTCGTCCTCCTTCTCCAAGATGCCGGTGTATGAGGACGACCTGGACCACATCATCGGAGTCGTTCACTTGAAAGACATTGTTCAGGGACTTCAAAGCGATCGCGCGGCGAGCACTACCGCGCGCGACATCATGCGAGAGGCCGTCTTCGTGCCGGAAGCCGCCCGGATCAGCACGCTCTTGCAGATCTTTCGCGCCCGTCAGCGCCACTTGGCGATCGCGTTGGACGAGTACGGCGGCACGGCCGGCATCGTCACATTGGAAGACTTGCTGGAAGAGATATTTGGCGAGGTTAGCGATCCCTTCGATCGGGACACCGAATTTGAGTCTCTGCCGGATGGCTCGTCTCTGGTTGCTGGCTTGACTCCGATCGAGGAGGTGAACGAGTACTTTGGGCTGCAGCTTGCCGATCCTCACTACGACACGATCGCCGGCTACCTATTGGGTCGCCTCGGTCGACTAGCCAAGCTCGGGGACACCATCGCCGCGGACGGTGTGCGCCTGCGGGTAGTTGCGATGGATGGTCGCCGAGTGGCGCGAGTCTGGATCTTTCCCCAGCCCGCCTCCGAACCACAACCATAAGCAGCATGTACGTCGAAATCGCGGTGAACTTGCCCGCAGTGCGGGGAACTTTTCATTACCACCTGCCGCCGCACCTGCGTGGCAAGGTTCGGCCTGGCCATCTGGTCACGGCACCTTTTGGACCTCGCCGGGTGCAGGGCGTGGTAGTTGGCACGCCGAGGGTACCTGAGGTTCCCGAGACCCGGCCAGTCGAAGAGCTGCTCGACCCGGAGCCGGTCCTGACGACCTCCCAACTCCAACTGGCCCGCTGGCTGGCTGAGCAACACCGCGCTCCGCTAGTTGAGTGCCTCACTTTGATGCTGCCGCCCGGCCTCAGCCGCCCGGGGGATTCGCTCTACACCCTGCTCGCCTCAGACGCCGTCGGGGAGAACAACAGCCAGCAGCGACTGATCCAACTCTTGGCTCGCCGAGGCCCGCTGCGCGGTCGGCAGATCGCACGTTCGCTTTCCCGGTCGGACTGGCGCCGGGGGGCCGACCGGCTCGTGCGCGAGGGCGTGGTCGAACGGGTTGCCATGCTCGACCCGCCGAAGGTCGGTCCACGCACCATCCGAATCGTGAGGCTGGCCCTGCCTCCCAAGCAGGTCACGGTGGAACTCAGTGGCCTCGGGCGGCCCGGCAGCGCAGCCGCGAGACGCCGGGAAGCTGTCCTTCAGTTTCTCATCCAGCATGATCGGCCGCTGGAGGCTAGCAAGATCTACGCTGAGACCGGCAGCAACTCCGCCGATCTACGGTACTTAGAGGCGCGGGGCCTGATCGCTATGGCCGCGCGCGAAGTGTGGCGAGACCCGCTGGCTGAGCTGGAGGTTGTGCCGGCCGAGCCTCCTGAACTCACGCCGGATCAGGAGGCCGCCTGGCACGGCATCCGCGGCGCGATTCAAGGCCAGGCCGCGGAGGCCTTTCTGCTGCACGGGGTGACCGGATCCGGAAAGACGGAGATCTACTTGCGTGCGGTGGGTGAAACGCTGGCCAGCGGACGCACCGCCATCGTGCTGGTCCCCGAGATCGCCCTTACTCCCCAAACCCTGCGCAGATTCTCGGCCCGATTTCCGGGCCGCCTGGGGGTGCTGCACTCACAGCTCAGTGAAGGCGAACGCTACGACACCTGGCGGCGGGCCCGAGCCGGCTCGCTGTCGGTCATCGTTGGCCCGCGCAGCGCTCTCTTTGCGCCGCTGAAGGGGATCGGGTTGATCGTGGTGGACGAGGCGCATGATGAGTCCTACAAGGAACACGGTCAGGCCCCCCGCCATCATGCCCGCGACACCGCCCTGCAGTACGCCCGGATCTCTTCGGCAGTGTGCATCCTGGGGACCGCCACTCCGGACATCGTGACCAGCTACCGCGCCGATCGGGGCGAGCTCATCCGGCTCACGCTCCCCAAGCGAATCCTCGGCCACCGCGAGGTGCTGCGCCAGCAGGCCTCGCGCCTGGGCGTCCGCAGCAGCTACCGGCCGGCCGGTCCGACCGCCGAAACCATTGACCTGCCCCCCGTGCGGGTGGTCGATATGCGGCAGGAGCTGCGGGCCGGCAACCGATCGATCTTCAGTCGAGCGCTGCTGGGCGCGCTGGAGACGACCCTAAGCAACAGCCAGCAGGCAATCCTATTCCTGAACCGGCGCGGAACATCGACCTACGTGTTCTGCCGGGATTGTGGGCACGTCCTTCGCTGCTCGCACTGTGACTCACCCCTGACCTTCCACAGTGCAAGGGAACGCCTGTTGTGCCATCACTGCGGCAGAGACCGCCAGATGCCGGAGCGATGTCCCAACTGTGGGAGCACCCGCATCAAGCAATTCGGGGCCGGCACGCAACGAGTGCAGACGGAGGTGGAGCGGCTCTTCCCCTCAGCCCGAACCTTGCGCTGGGACCGGGACACCACTCGCACGAAAGGCGCTCATGACCGGATCCTGGAGGCCTTCGCCTCACAGCAGGCGAATCTTCTGATCGGGACCCAGATGGTTGCCAAGGGCCTGGACCTTCCGTTGGTCACATTGGTCGGCGTCGTGGCGGCGGACATTGGGCTTAACCTTCCAGATTATCGTGCGGCCGAGCGCACCTTCCAGGTCCTCAGTCAGGTGGCCGGTCGAGCGGGGCGCGGTCTGCTGGGGGGTCAGGTGATCCTGCAGACGTATGAGCCGGATCACTACGCCATCCAGGCCGCGGCGGCGCACGACTACCAGGCTTTCTACAAGTCCGAGCTCAGCCTGCGCAAGGAGCTGGGCTATCCGCCCTTCCGGCGCTTGGTGAGGCTAACAATTCAGCACACTTCGGAAGTCAGGGCACAACGCGAGGCCGAGCGTCTGGCGGGGAGCTTATCCGCCCGAATTGAGGAGCTGGGACTGCGCCGGGCCGACCTGATCGGACCGGTTCCGGCTTACTTCCATCGCGTGCGGGGCGAATACCGCTGGATGGTGGTGATCAGGGCCCCGGATCCACTCAAGTTGGTGCCTGAGGAGCTGCCTCGGGGCTGGACGGTCGACATCGATCCAGTCACCCTGCTCTGATTTTCGCTCTACGGTCAGAAGGCCACGGGCCGGAAGTTGGTGCCCCGGTCGAACACGTCAACCCCTTCGACTCTCTTCAGGGAATTCACCACCGCGTACGTCAGCGGCGTCGCCAGCGCCTCATAGGCGCTCTTGAACACCCATTGGGAGAGGACTGCACTCGCCAGAGCGGCGGGCGGGAGGATCCCCGAGAAAGCGGCGGTGATGAAGATGGCCGAGTCCGCTCCCTGACCCACCAGGGTGGATCCAATCGTCCGGACCCAAAGCAGCCGGCCTTCCGTCGCCAACTTCAGCTTGGCCAGCACGAAGGCATTGAGGAATTCCCCCACCAGGTATGCCAGAAAAGAGGCCAGGATCAAACGGGAACTGAACCCCAGGATCGCTTGATAGGCCTGACCGGCCTCTTCCGGCCCCGGGTAGACCGCCGCGTTCCAGAACGAGGCGCCCGGCAGCCTACCCGCTGCCCAGATGGCAACGACCGCCAGCAGGTTGCTGCCAAATCCGATCCAGATGGCCTGCCTTGCCCGGGCGTAGCCATAGACCTCGGTCAAGACGTCGCCGAGGATGTATACCACCGGGAACAAAATGACCGCCGCAGGCAGGGTCAGGCCAAGCAAGTCAATCAGCTTGACCGCGATGATATTGGAGACGACCAGGGTCGTGGCGAAGACGGCCACGATTGCGGGATACCAGCGGAAGCCCGCCATTCAGCCAGTCGCCTCGCGGTTGCCGTGCTCGGCCTCGACCGTGATCGCGATGCCGCCTCGCACTTTGAAAGCCCCCCGAACGTGGCACCAGTGCGGATCCAGCGCCGAGACCAGGTCGTCCAGGATCTTGTTGGTCACATGCTCGTGGAACACGCCTTCATTTCGATACGACCACAGATACAGTTTGAAAGACTTGGATTCCAGGATCTTTTGATTGGGGATGTACTCGACGGTGATCGTGGCGAAGTCCGGCTGTTCAGTCGCCGGGCACACACAGGTGAACTCGTCGGTCTCCAGCCGGACGACATATCGGCGCTCGGGGTGGCGGTTCGGAAATGTTTCGAGCCGCTTGCTCGGGCCGGCCTTGCGTCCCAGCAGCGTCAGGCCCTCCAGATCAGAAGCTTCGCTCACAGCGGCCTCCCTGGCTTCGCAATAGTGGCGCGAGATACCCCGCCCCGTGTAGACTGACGAATTGTATCAGCGCCGATTTTCGGCACGAAACTTGCATAATCCGATTGGCACTGAACCGAGACCGCAGTTGAACTCAACTCACAGACCTCCCCCAACGGTTCTGGTCGTTGATGACGATTCGTCCTACTGCACGATCATTCGCGAGCTGCTCGTTCGCAACGGCTACCAGGTCCGGCTGGCGTATGGTGCCGAGCAGGCCTTTGACCTGCTACAACGCGAGCGTCCCGACCTGATCCTGGCCGACTTGATGATGCCGGAGGTCGATGGGCTGGCGTTTATCAAGCGGTTGCGTTCCTCTCCTGCCCAGGCCGGCATCCCGACCATCGTCGTCAGCGCTCTGGTACTGGCCCGCGAGCGCGCCGCGGCGGCTCTGGCCGGCGCGGATGCCTTCGTAGCCAAACCCTTCTCCATCAACCAGCTTCGGGCCGCCATCGATACGGTAATGGCGCCAGTCCAGGGTTAAACAAAAAGGCCGCCAGGTCGGCGGCTGCGCGGAGCTTCTCCGGTTAGGTTTTGGAGCGCCGGTCGGGGCTACCGATCACCAGACGCTCGCTTCTGTTAGTTGTTGTTCGCTCCCGGCCGCGACCTGGCGGTATCTGTCTTCACAGTACACCCTTTGAGACCCCTGAGCTAGGGACAAAGATCACCCCGCGAACCTGCAATTCGGACAATCACTCGTACAGTGAGGTGCGGATCGCCAGCACCTGGCGACGCAGCCCCTCGTCGGTCTCGAGCCGATCGGCGATCCGCTCATAGCCATACATCACAGTGGTGTGGTCCCGGCCGCCCAGCGCTTGCCCGATGCGGGGCAGCGAAGCCTCTGTCTCTTCCCTCATCAGGTACATCGCAACGTGACGCGGCAGCGCCAATTGGCGAGTGCGCCGCGGCCCACGCAGTTCCTCCTCAGGCACTTGGAACTGCTGCGCCACCGCGGCGATGATCCGTCCGGTGGTGAGCTGGTGGGGCTTGGACGCCAACTCAGCCAGGGCGGCCTCGATGGTTTCCTCCCCCAAGGGTGCCCCCGTCAGATCTTCCAGCGCCAGAGCACGGGTCAGCGCGCCTTCCAGCTCGCGGATGTTGCTCTGCGTGCGGCGGGCAATGAGCTCGAGGTGCTCTTGCTGGACTGCCCGTCCGGCCCGCTCGGCCTTAGAGCGCAGGATGGCCACCCGGGTCTCAAAGTCCGGCGGCTGAATATCGGCTGCCAGGCCCCACTCGAACCTTGACCGCAGCCGCTCTTCCAGCGTCACGAAGGATTTGGCCGGGCGATCGGAAGACAGCACGATCTGCTTGGCCTGCCCGTGCAGGGCATTAAAGGTGTGGAAGAATTCCTCCTGGGTCGATTCCTTGCCGGCGATGAACTGCACGTCGTCGACCAGGAGAACATCCACCTGACGGTAGCGCTCCCGGAAGGCGGCCGTGCCGTGGGTACGGATGGCATCGATCAATTCGTTGGTGAAATCCTCGGCAGGTACATAGACGGCACTCAGGCCGGCGGCAGTGCAAGCATGCGCGATCGCGTGCAGCAGGTGAGTCTTGCCCAGCCCCACTCCGCCGTATAAGAATAGCGGGTTATAGGGTCCGGCGGGATTCTCGGCGACCGCGCGGGCCGCCGCGTGCGCCAGCCGGTTGCTCTTCCCAACAATGAAAGTCTCGAAGCTGTAGCGCAGGTTGATGTTCGTCTGCGGTTTGCCGGGTGTCACCCGAGCGAGGGCCACTTCCGGCTCTACGGGCTCGGGCTGCCACACCACAAAACGCACCTCGACGGTCCGTCCCGCGATTCCGCTCAGCACCCGTGTGACGGTAGGACCAAGCCGCTCGGCCAGCCAATCCCGTGCGAAGGCATTCTGCACCCCCACGATGAACTGGCCGTCCTCGTAGGCAAGCAATTCCGCGTCGCGCACCCAGGTTTCGAAGGCCGCCCTCGGCATCTCCACCTGCAGTTGGCCTAGCGCAGCCTGCCAGAGTCGCTCCGCGTGCATGCGAACCTCCGATAATCGCCCGAGCGGGCGACGTATGTTGATCGTTTAGATTGTCGGAGAACGAGTTGTCGGGTTCTGGTCCTGGAGCGGATGGCCCCGTCGTCTCGAGCGCCGGGCCCCCTTGCCGCGCTCAGATGGCATTCTAGCAGAATGGTCAGAGTCGATCAATGCTCGCGACCCTCGCCAACCTAAAAAGATTCGAATCTTTAAGACACGCTCACCTTAACGTGCGGCCGCGGAACTCGCATGGGCTCGATCTCATGAATACACGAAGAGCCGCCCCACATGGCCGGCCTCTTACAATCAACACGCCAGATGTATGCCATCTGCTGGAGCATCTGGCAGTGATTTGCAAGGAACTATCGGAAACTTAAGACGTGGCCGCCACGCGAGTCAATCGATAACGAGAAATTGAAGCTCGGAATTGGAGCTTTCCCCGAACGCGATTCGTCGACTCTTGAGAACAACTCGAAAGGAACAGCCTCATCCGCGCAGCACATAGGACAGCGCCTCGCCAAGGCTCGACATTTCATTGACTTCGAGACCCCCAGGCACAGTCAACTTGCCTCGCGCGGCCCTCGGAACCACCGCCTGGCGAAACCCGAGTCTGGCAGCTTCGCTCAGCCGCGCGGGCAACTGCGCGACGCTCCGCAACTCGCCCGATAGGCCCACTTCGCCCACCAGCACCAGATCCGGTGGGAGCGGCCGGTCGCGGGCCGAGGAGGCGATAGCGGTCGCCAGCGCCAGGTCTGCCGCTGGCTCGCTCAACTGTAGTCCTCCCACCACGTTCACGAATACGTCCTGATCCGAGAGCTGAATCCCAACCCGGCGGGTGAGCACCGCCACGATCAGCAGCAACCGGTTGCTGTCCACTCCATTGGCGGTGCGCCGGGGATAGCCGAACACGGTTGGGCTGGTCAGCCCCTGCACTTCCACCAGCAGTGAGCGGGTGCCTTCCATGGTGATGGCGATGGCCGATCCTGGGGCCTCTGCCCGTCTCTCCGCCAAGAACGCTTCGGAGGGGTTGGCGACCTCCAGCAACCCTGAGCTTGCCATCTCGAAGACGCCAACCTCGTTGGTCGGACCGTAGCGATTTTTAACCGACCGCAGCAAGCGGTAGCTGTGGTAAGGGTCGCCCTCCAGGTAGAGCACGGTGTCGACGATATGCTCGAGTACCCGCGGTCCGGCGATGGCGCCTTCTTTCGTCACGTGCCCGACCAAGAAGATGGCGACTCCGGTGGATTTTGCCGTCGCCTGCAGCCGGGCTGCGCATTCGCGAACCTGAGAGATCGAGCCGGCCGCCGATTCGATCTCGGCGGACTGCATCGTCTGGATCGAGTCGATCACCGCCAGCCGAGGACCGATCGCCTGGATGTGACCGATCACCCGCTCGAGGTCGGTCTCGGTGACAAGATATAAGTCTGCGCCGGGCGAGGCTCCGTCCAGCAGGCGAAGAGCCCGGCTCTTGATCTGCCCGACCGATTCCTCCCCCGAAACGTACAGGACCGGACCGCTCTTCGCCACTGCGGCGCTCGCCTGCAACAGGAGGGTCGACTTTCCGATTCCAGGATCACCCCCGATCAGCACCAGCGATCCGGGCACGATCCCTCCCCCCAACACGCGAGCAAATTCCCCGATTTCCAAGGGCAACCGATCGTCGACCCCCTCCTGGATATGGCCAAGTTTCTGAGGCGGCTGTCCAAAAGCGGTGGGCGAGCCGCCGGGACGCGGCTCCAGCACCTCCTCTACCATGCTGTTCCACTCGCCACACTGGGGGCATCGTCCCAGCGGCTTGGCGGCGGTTCGGCCACACTGCTGGCACACATACTGCGTTTTCACCTTCGCCATGTTCAATCCTGGAGATGCGCTCGCGGGGGTTCTTCGAGGATTATATCCGGGCCGCGGCGCTGGCTAAGAAAACAAAAAAGGGCTGCCGCTTCGGACAGCCCCAGCGTGGCTTTCTTCGGCCCTAGCCGGCGGCTACGGCCTGTTCTTCCTCGCCGGCCCGCTCTCCCGGAGAGAGAACCAGCTCTCCATCCTGCACCTCTACCATGACCGTGTCTCCATCCGCGAATTCACCGGTAAGCAAGGCGTCCGAGAGCCGGTCCTCGACCTTATTCTGGATCACCCTTCGCAGCGGCCGGGCACCCATCTCCGGATCGTAGCCCAGCTCGGCCAGCAACCCTCTGGCTTCGTCGGAAGCCTGCAAAGTGATGCTGTAGGCCTCCAGCCGAGAAGCCACCTTGGCGAGTTCGAGATCGACGATCTGCTTGATCTGATCCAAGGTCAAAGCATGGAAGACGATAACCGAGTCGACTCGGTTGATGAATTCGGGCCGGAACTCCTTTCGGAGGGCGTCGGTGAGGGTCTTGTACATCTCTTGGTACGCCAGCCGCTCCTCCTGCTCCTCGTCGCGCTTGACCGCGAAGCCCAATTTGGCCTGGTGCACGATCAGTTCGGCCCCCAGGTTGGAGGTCATCACGATTATGGCATTCCGGAAATCGACCTTGCGGCCGCGCCCATCGGCCAGGTGGCCCTCCTCCATGATCTGCAGCAGCATGTTGTGGGCCTCTGGGTGGGCCTTCTCAATCTCATCGAACACCACTATGGAATACGGCCGGCGGCGGATTGCCTCCGTCAATTGACCGGCGTCATCGTAGCCAACGTAGCCTGGAGGGGCGCCGACCAGCCGGCTGACCGTGTGCCGCTCCATGAACTCCGACATGTCGATCTGAATCAGGGCTTCTTCGGTGCCAAATAGGAACTCCGCCAGCGCCTTGTTTAGCTCGGTCTTGCCGACCCCGGTGGGCCCCAGAAAGATGAAAGAGCCGACCGGCCGGCGGGGGTCCTTGAGCCCGGCTCGGGCCCGGCGCACGGCTTTGGAGATTACCTCGATGGCCTCATCTTGCCCCACGATCCGCTTGTGCAGCGCCTCTTCCATCTGCAGCAGCCGTTCGGATTCTTCTTGAGCGATCTGCATCACCGGGACGCCGGTCCACATGGAGACCAGTTCGGCGATGTCATCCGCGGTGACCCGCGGGCTGTCGTCGCTCCGCTCCCAGCCCGCCCGCAGCTGGGTGAGTTTCTCTTCCAACGCATCCGCCTGCTCCATCAACTCCTGACCATCGTCGAAGCGGGCTTCTTCGATCGCCAGGGCGTGGGCCTCCCGGGCCTGACGGAGTTGCACCACTGTCTCTTTCAGCGAGCGAGCAGTCGGACTCTTGTACATGCGCACGCGGGAGGCCGACTCGTCGATCAGATCGATGGCCTTATCCGGGAGGAAACGCTCGCTCACATAGCGGGCGGAGAGATGAGTCGCGGCTTCCAGCGCCTCATCGGTGATCACCAGCTTGTGATGGTTCTCATACGGTGTCCGCACCCCGCGCAGGATCTCGATCGTCTCCTCTATCGTTGGTTCATCGACGTAAACAGGCTGGAAGCGTCTCTCCAGGGCCGAGTCGCTCTCGATGTACTTGCGGTATTCGTCCAGCGTGGTGGCTCCGATCACCTGCAGCTCCCCACGCGAGAGCGCCGGCTTCAGGATATTGGCGGCGTCTACGGAAGAACCCGCCGAGCCAGCGCCAACCAGCATATGAACTTCATCTAGAAACAGGATTGCACCGGATGACTTCAATTCATCGATAACTCGCTTCAACCGTTCCTCAAACTGGCCACGGTACATGGTCCCCGCGACCAGTGAGCCCACGTCCAATTGCAGCACCCGCTTGCCGAGCAGCGGCTCAGGCGTCTCGCCGGCCACGATGCGTTGGGCCAGACCCTCTACGATGGCGGTCTTTCCGACGCCTGCCTCACCGATCAGGGCCGGGTTGTTCTTGGTTCGACGGGCCAGGATTTGGATAACCCGCTCGATCTCCATCTGGCGCCCGATTACGGGATCGAGTTTCCCTTCCTCGGCCATGCCAGTAAGGTCGGTGGCCAACTGATCGACCAGCGGGGTTTTGACCGCCTGTTCTTTCCGCTCCCGGCCAGCGGCCTGGCCGGCTCGACGAATGGGTGCCTCTTGCAGCACTCGCCGGGTCTCGCGGCGGATCTGCTCAGGGCTGGTTCCGAGCCGCCGCAGGACGTCCATCCCTACGCCCTCGTTCTGGCGGATCATGCCTAGCAGCAGATGCTCCGTTCCAATGTAATGGTGCCCCATTCGGCGGGCCTCATCGATCGCCATCTGGAGCACTTGCTCGGTACCTGGGGCCAACTCGATCCGGCCGCCGGCATTGCGGCCAACGCCCGTCAGCCGTTCGACCATGTCCTTCACCCGGGCGGGATCCAGGCCTAAATTGCGAAGTACCCGGCCGGCAACGCCTCCCTCCTCCCGGATCAGTCCAAGCAGCAGGTGCTCGGTGCCTATGTAGTTATGATGCAAGCGCTCAGCCTCTTCGTGCGCTAGGCTGAGCACTCGTCGGGCCCGTTGGGTGAAGCGCTCCATCTTATCGGCCACGAACTGTTCTCTCCTGGATGTTTCCCTGTCGATCGAATTCTACCAAAGAGTCCCCTCCGGCACGCTCAGGAGGTCCTTCCTATCCGCTCAACCCTCATTCTCGGTCCCCGCAGTGAATACTTCTTCCTGCTCTTCGGGGACCTCTTGAACTCGTTCCTCCTCCATCGCGACCAATTCCGCTTCCGCTTCCAGTTCGGCGTCAAAATCCATGACCGGCGCTTCCTCCGACTGGTCTTGGACGGCCGCTGCCCAATCCAGCTCGACGTATTCGGCCGAGTCGACTCGTTTTAGGCTCAGGCCAATCCGGCGCCGCTCGGAATCAACGCGCAACACCCGCAAGGTCAATTCCTGGCCCTCCTGTACCACCTCTCCAGGATCCGCGACCCGACGGTCGGAGAGTTCTGAGATGTGGACCAGACCTTCAATGCCGTATTGTTCCAGGCCAGCCAGGCTGGCGAACGCGCCAAATTTTGTGAGCTTGGTGATCGTGCCCTGCACCAGCTTTCCCTCGCCGTACTGCTCTCGGATCACTTCCCAGGGATCGGCCTCCAGCTCGCGCATGGAGAGGCTGATACGGTTCCGTTCTGGATCCACGGCGAGCACTTTGACCTGAACTTCATCACCGACTTTGAGGATCTCCCGCGGGTTGGTGACCCGTTTCCAGGAAATTTCCGAGACATGCACCAGGCCATCCGCCCCGCCGATATCCACAAACGCGCCAAAGTCGGCCAGGCTGATGATGTGACCGGTCCGGACCTCGCCCACCATCAATTGCGAGATCAGCATCTCCTTCTGTGCCTCGCGGGTCTCTCGGGCTGCTGACCGCTCGGACAGAATCAGCCGGTTTCGGGGACGATCCACCTCGATCACCTTGCTGACGATCTGCTCCCCAACCATCTGGCCCCAGCGTTGATCCGGCGTCTCGCCGTCCGCCCGCCGACGGCGCGGCAGGCTGACTTGGGAAGCCGGCATAAAGCCCCTCAGGCGGCCCAACTGTACGATCAGACCCCCTTTGTTATAGCCGGACACCTCTCCCTCGAAGATCGCTTTGGTTTGGAGCAGTTCCTCGGCTCTCAGCCAATCCCGCTCCTCTCCCGCTCGGGCAAGCGAAAGCTCAGGCGCACTACCGCCGCCTGAGCTTAAGACGTAAACATGGACTTCCTTCCCTACGTTGAGCGCGGCTCGCTCAGCTTCAGTGAGCTGCTCCAACTCTCGGGCCGAGATTACGCCCTCGGACTTGGCCCCGATGTCGACCAGCACATCGGTATCCGTGACCCGCGCAATGGTTCCCGTTCGGATCTCGCCTCGCCGGGGTGCTTCCAGTTCATAGGCTTCGGACTCAAGCAGCGCGTCCATAGGGTGAACTTGCGGCTCGTTGCGCAGTTCGGTTTCCCCAGCTTCGCTCTCCTCCAACTCATGCGCCATTGCTCAAGGACACTCCAGACTATCGATTATAAAGGTGATAGGAGGGCTTGACAACCTGCCTTCGATTTTCGGCGCGGTATAATGCCTCGCGGCCGGGTTTTGCGCTTTAGAAAGGACCCCAGCCATGGCACCGGTCTATCCATTCTCCGCCATCGTCGGCCAAGAGCGCATGCTACGCGCTCTCATATTGAATGCCGTCAACCCGCGCATCGGGGGCGTACTTATCCGAGGTGAGCGCGGTACCGCCAAATCCACCGCCGCCCGGGCGCTGGCCGCCCTGCTTCCCGAAGTGAAGGTGGTGGCGGATTGCCGCTTTAGCTGCGATCCGGACCAGCTCACCACCTGGTGCACGGAGTGCCGGGAGCGGGTCGCCGCCGGGGAGGTGCTCCCCACCGCCGTCTTCCGGACCACTTTCGTGGATCTTCCAGTATCCGCCACGGAAGATCGGGTCGTCGGCACATTGGATATCGAACGCGCCATCAAGGAAGGGGAGCGGCACTTCGAACCGGGGGTCCTGGCCTCCGCCAACCGCGGTCTGCTCTACATCGACGAGGTGAACTTGCTGGACGACCACGTGGTCGACCTGCTGCTCGACTCAGCCGCGCTGGGTATGAACATCGTCGAGCGGGAAGGGATCTCCTTTACTCATCCCTCGAGATACATCCTGGTGGGCACGATGAACCCCGAGGAAGGAGATCTGCGCCCGCAGCTGCTGGACCGCTTCGCCCTTTCGGTCGACATCCGAGGACTAGCCGACCTGCGCGACCGGGTGGCCATCATGGAGCGGAACCTGGCTTTCGAGGCCGATCCAGAAGGTTTCTGGGAAGAGTGGATGGAAAAGGAACGGGCGCTCTCCATTAAGATCGAAGCGGGCCGCGGATTGGTGGATTCGGTCACCTATAGCGGCAAGAACTTGCACGCCATCGCCGCCCTGACCACTTCGCTGCGGGTCGATGGACACCGGGCCGATCTGGTGATCCTCAAGGCGGCCAAAGCCCACGCGGCCTTCGAGGGCCGCGAGGCCATCGCCGAGTCCGACATTGCTCGCGCCGCGGAACTGGCCCTTCCACATCGCCTGCGCCGTGGCCCCTTCCAGCAAACCGAGTTCAAGCTGACCGACCTGGAAGAGCGCCTGGAGCAGATTCAGGCCGAGGGCGCTCAAGCTGAGCCGGAGCCGAAGGAAGAGCAGGAGCCGGCCCGAAAAAAAGTCGGCGCCAGGGCGTAGCCCGAGACGCCGAAGAGCAGACCAAAGACCTCGGTCAAGCCAAGCCAGTTGAACAGACCGTCGTCGACTCCTTACAAGCCCGCTGGTGGGAGGGCGGCGACAAAGTCAAGATCGGCGACTCGTTTATCCCCCGCCGAATCGAAAATCCAATCGATCGTCTGACCCGCAAACAGGGCGGTCGCCGCACGCAGACCCGCTCGGCGCGAAAGCGTGGTCGTTACATCTCGGCCAGGCCGGCAACGGAATCGACCACCGACATCGCCTTCGACGCGACGATCCGGGCTGCTGCTCCTCATCAGAGACGGCGGGCCAAACAGCGAGAGCGAGTGGCCATTGCCATCCAACCCTCCGACCTGCAGCGGAAAGTTCGGGTGCGCAAGGCCGCCAACCTGATCCTCTTCGTCGTGGACGCATCCTGGTCGATGGCCGTCGCCGAACGCATGTCGGCCACCAAAGGGGCCATCCTGTCGCTCTTGACGGACGCCTACCAACGCAGAGACCGGGTGGGGTTAGTGGTGTTTCAGAAGGACCGCGCCTTGACCGTGCTCCCGCCAACTAACTCCATTCAACTGGCCCATCGGGCCCTGGCCGATATCCCGGTCGGGGGTAAGACGCCCCTCTCTGCGGGCCTCATCCTGGCGCTGGAAATCCTCGAGCGCGAACGACTGAGCCATCCGGAGGTGCTTCCGCTGATGATCCTGCTCACCGACGGAGCGGGGAATGTCTCCATGGGGGATTTCCCACCTCAAGAAGAAGCGATGTTGGTAGCAGACAAGTTCCACGAGCACGAGATCCGCTCCGTGGTGATCAATATGGAGCACGCCGCCTTTGATCAGGGGCTAGCCCGCACCCTCGCCGACCGCCTGGGTGCGCCCTGCTATACGCTGCAGCAGCTGAAGGCCGAGCACCTCTACCGCACGGTCCGCCAGGAGATGGAAGCCGCCCAGGCGTAGGCCCGGCGTGTCCGTAAATACCTCCAAGGCAGAATCGCAGGTCGACCGCTTGACCTAAAGAGCATGACGCAGTCAGGCTCGAGCTATACGACGAAAGAGCTGTCCGCCGAGACTTGGAAGGACTTCGAGAGGATGTTCGCCAAATACGGCGGCGTGCAGGCGGGGTGTTGGTGCATGTTCTACCATCGCGCCCGGCCAATATCCTCAGAAGTCCAAGGCCGGGACGAGTAACATCGTGATGAGGAGGCGAGTCTAGATCTCGGCGCGTTTCCTACTTCCCTTCACCACATCGGTACGCGATTGAGTGGTTTCGATAGTCGACTCTGGCCTCGCTGAGGTTCTTCCCTGTTTTAGTTTTCTCCTCAGCCGACGGATCCGGTGATTGATGTCCTCCTCCGCCTCCCGGCGGCGCCAGTCAGCCGGCCACTTAGCGAGTGATGAGAGTGCCTGCTCTGCCCAATTCAGGGCTTCCTCGTAGAACTTGGCATCCCACTCGTAGTACTTCGCTAGCTCGATGCACGGGCCTGGGTCATCCGGCGCCAGAGCGTGCCAAGTCTTCCAACTGGAAATCGCGTCCACCCGTCTCCCTGCTCGCTTGAGGTGGGCGGTGAAACGCCGCAGCGCCTCAGCCTGCAGTTCCCGCCCGTTGGCCCCCTCCACGGCGGCCCGATAAGCAGCCTCCGCCTCGCCGTCCCTACCTGCGACCTGGTGCCAGCGCGCCACGGCCAGCGCTTCTTCGCCTGACAGAGCGCCCGGATCCGGTAGCCGGTACCGGTCGAGCACTCCGGCGGCCAGTCCAACCAGCGAAAGAATATCGATGGAATTGTGATAGATGACGCGCCGCATCTCAGAAGCATCCCCGGTCCTGAGATAGTCGAGATACATGCCCGGGATCAACGCGCCCGGCACATCCGCTTCACTCCGGGTCACCTGCAGGACATGCTGTTCGAGCGTCGCCAGGCGGCAATCCGCCAGGCTCCGCCGCCACAACCGCCGGGATGGGTAGATCAGATCGAAATGCGGCCAGTCACTGACTCGCCAGCGCTCTCTCAGTGCGATCGTTGAGCGCGCTTCCAACAGCGGCAGGTCGAAGACCCGGCCATTGAAGCTGACGACGCCTTCCGCCTGCTTGAGATCATGCTTGAGCGCGTGCAGCATGGCCGGCTCTTCCTCCGGCGCTCGCAGGAAATACTGCCGAAGCCGGAAACCCTTCGGCTCAAATGAGCCGACCCCAATCAGGAAGCCAAGCGTCCCCACTCCACCGGCCAGGCCCGTCGTCTCCAGATCGACAAAGGCCCAGCCAGCCAGCCGGGCCGTGAGCAATCTGTGGTCGCCTGCGACCTCCGCCGCCAGTTCCGGCGCAAACGACAATAAGTCTTCAAGGGCTACTCTTCCATGCTGGTGATTGGTAGGAAAGTGATTGTCGATTCGGAAAGCCACGCCCAG
>CAYHJH010000002.1:0-5886 GCA_964356605.1 uncultured Anaerolineaceae bacterium | reverse complement strand
CGAGCTGCTCGCGGTCGCCTGGGAGCCCGCCCTCGCTCCAGCCGCTCAAGGCGGCGCCTTAAATTGCTCTCCATCTTGTCCTGGATTGCCTGGCGAGTGAGCTTGCCTGGTGAAGAAAGTCACCCTGGCGGCATGACCTTCGGTGGTGTCGGCCGAAACCTCGCGGGGCTATTATAGGACGGGAGACAGAGCCATTAGGCTCACCGCTGTCTCCTCCTTTGGCGAACGCCTCCACCGGAGACTTCCTCACCGCACCGGTGGAGGCTCTTTTTGGCTAGCCTACGCTCTCCGCAGTTGGAAGGACGATGGTGAAAGTTGTCCCCTTTCCAGGGTTCGAATCGACCCAGATCCGACCATCGTGGTTGTCGACAATCGACTTGACGATCGACAGGCCCAGCCCGGTGCCTGGAAGATCCTCGGGAATGTTGCTCCCCCGAAAGAACTTGTCGAATAGATAGGGCTGATCGAGAACAGGGACGCCCGGCCCAGTGTCCTGTATCCTGAGGATGATTTGATCCCCCTCCGACCTGGCCTCGATTAGGATCTGACCGCCCGGTGGCGTGTACTTGATGGCGTTGTCCAACAGGTTGCCGATCATTTGCCTCAGGCGGATCGGCGCACCCAGCACCATCGGCAGGTCGTCGGGCAGATCTGCGTTTAGCCGCAGGCCTTTGCTCTTTGCGTTGCTTCGCATGCCCTCCAAGGCATAGCGGGCCAGAACCGAAACCGGAGTCTTCTCCTTGGCGGTATCCAGGCCGGCCTCGATCCGGCCCAAGTCCAGCAGATTGCTCACCAGGTCGGTGATTTGCCCGACGCTGAGCTGCACCCGGCGAATGAACTCCGCCTGCTGTTGGTTCAGCTGGCCGGAGCGTTGGATCAGCTCGATATAGCCCAGGATGGCCGTGAGCGGAGAGCGCAAGTCATGCGAGACGGTGGTGACGAATTCGGACTTGATCCGATCCAGCTCTTTGAGGTGAGTGATGTCTTGCATCACGATCGCCTGGCCGACGCCTTCGATCGGCGTTCGCTGGGCGCTAAACACCCGACCGTCGGCCAGTTCAACCTCTTCCCGTTTGGGGACTTTGCCCGAGACCCGCAGCATCGACAGCAATCTCGGCTCTTTGATCATGTCTGAGACCGGACGCCCCGGCCAATCTCCGTCGACTCCGAAGGCCTCCCGCGCCGAACGGTTCATGATCAACAGCCGGTTCTCCGGATCCACCACGATTACCCCGTTCTCGACCCGCGCCAGAATGGTCTCCATCTTGCGGCGCTCTGCCTCGCTGCTGTTGAACAGGCGGGCGTTCTCGAGAGCGATCGCGGCGTAGTCCGCCATCGCCATCATGATGGATACATCCTCACGGGTCAGCGTGCCGCCGGCCTGGCGGTTGTCGACCCCCAGCACGCCGATGATGTGGCCGCGCACGCGCAGCGGCACATAAATCAGCGAGCGGACCAGGTAGGCTGTCTTGATTTTCTGCGGAGTGCGCTCATCCAGCAGGACGGGTTCGCCGCTCTCGATCACCAGGCCGGCCAATGAGTCCTCCACCGGTAGTCGGAAGGTGCGGGCAAACTCGTCGTCGAAATTCTTGGACGCCCGCATGTACAGCTCGCCGGTGTCCTCGTCGATCAGCAATAAGCTGCCCTCTTCCGCGCCGGTCAAGCGCACTGCCGCCTCGACCACCGCGGTCAACACATCGCTGTGATCAAGCATGGCAGTGACCGTCCGACCGATCAGTGTGAGTGCCTCGAGCTCTTTGAGGCGGCGCTCCAACGCCTCGGTGGCTGATTTGGTTTCGTCTTGGGCCTGGACGACCGCTTGCAAGCGGCGGTGACGAACCAGCGCCCGACCCACCGCAGCCAGCAGCAGCTCCGCCTCGAAAGGTTTGGTCAGATAGTCCACGGCCCCGGCGCGCATTGCCTCCACCGCCAGGGTCTCAGACCCTTCGCTGGAGATCAGGATGACCGGGGGATTGGCAGGCTCGGCGGAGAGCCGCCGGGTCAGTTCCAGGCCCGACAGGTTCGGCATCTGGTGGTCGGTGATGACGACATCCGGTCGGATCTCGCGCGCCAGTGCCAGGGCAGACAATCCGTCCCCAACGGTGCGCACTGAGTAACCGGCTGGGAGCAGTACGCCCTGCTCCAGGAATTGACGGACATCCTGGCTGTCGTCGACGACAAGAATCAGCGGTTTGCTCATCACCCGATTAGTACGCACGCCCGGCTAGGCGGCTTCGTTTGACCCGGCAAGTTGAGGATGCAACTAACCTGCCAGCGCCCAAATCCTAGCACCCCGGAATTGGACCGGATATGGTACTTGCGTCGCTTGAGTTGGGGTAGTGCTCAGGTGGACGGGGAGGCAGCCTGGAGGTGAGGCATTTCGTCCAGTTCTCGCAGCAGGGCCTGCAAATCCCCGGTCAAAACTAGGAGTCCCTTGCGCTGGGAAGGATTCTCAGAGCCCTCCAACAGACTCGGCAATTGCTGCTGCAGGCTCGTCAGGGTCTCTCGGACGCGCCCGACCCAGGCCACCTGATCCTGCAGCCCGGTACGGGTCTCGTTCACCACCTCCTGCAGCTGCTCTGCCCTGCCAGTCAGAGCCTGAAACAGCCGAGCATTGATTAGAGAGATAGAGGCGTAATCCGCCACCGCCTCCAGCATGCGTTGTTTCGGCTCGCTGAAGGCCTTGGCCTGCTCGCGCCCCACCGTGATCACGCCAATAACCTGGTCACGGGCTTTGATGGGAACGACGAGGGCGGCCTTGGCGAAACGGGCGATCTTGAACTGTGCCAGCCCATCCCCGTGGATATTGAGGCTCTCCGCCGATAGCATCACCAGCGAGCTCACTCCGTCATCCCAGGGCTGATGCAGCTTTCCAGCCAACGAATGAGGCATGCCACGCTGTGCTCGAAGGAACATTTGGCCACGTTCTTCGTCCAGCAGGAGCACCCATCCCATGTCGGCACTGGTGAGGCTCAAGCTGCTCTGCATCAGCTTGTCGAACAAGTCCCGTTGATTGGTGGTCGAGATCACGGCCTTGCCAATCCCGTAGATTGTGGTCAGCTCCCGCACCCGCGCTTCCAGCTGCCGGTGACTGTCGGCCAGTTGGGTGGTCAGCTGCTCGCTATCATGGCGCAGGCGGACTTCCTGCAGGGACCGCTCGATGGCAGCCAGCACCTCCGCCTCGCGCAGCGGTTTGACCAAGTAGTCGCGGGCTCCCAGCCGGAAGGCCTGGATGGCGTCCGCCTCCCGGCCTGCCTCCGCCGTGACCAAAACCGGGACCTCAATACCCTGCGAGCGAAGCGCCACCAGCAAATCCTTGCCGCTCAACCCGGGCAGCATCAGACTTGCGACGATCAGATCCGGAGTGAAACCGACCGCCTGCTGGATCGCCTCGCCGGCGTTGTCGGCGGTTGCGACCTTATACCCCAGCGGTTCAAGCACCTGCCGCGACAGCAGGTCTAGTACATCGGGGTCCTCGTCGACAATCAGGACCCGCTCGGGTCGGACAGCCGGGCTCATTTTGCGAATGATAGCACGGTTCGCCTATTGGCCCTTCACGCCGGACGCGATAAGAGTTTCATTAGACCGCCACTCTTCCGCTTGACTTGCCTTTCCGTGGCAATTTAGAATCGAGGCGAATGGAATACAGGGACTACTACCAGATCCTGGGCATTAGCCGCCAGGCGGACGATAAGGAGATCAAACGCGTCTACCGACAGTTGGCGCTGAAGTATCACCCCGACAAGAACCCGGACTCCGAAGAGAAATTCAAGGAGATCAATGAAGCCTACGAGGTCCTGGGGGATCCAGAGAAACGCGCCAAGTACGATCGGCTAGGAAGTTCCTACCGGGCCTGGGAGCGGGCCGGAAGTGCACCGGGCGGGTTCGACTGGTCCCAGTGGACGGGGGGGACTCCAGGCGGCGTCCGGGTCGAGGTAGGTGATCTCTTCGGCGGCGGCTTTTCGGATTTCTTCAATTCCATGTTCGGGATGGGTAGCCAGACGGGCCGACGCGGGCGCGACCTGGAGCAAGCCATCGCGATTTCTCTCGCCGAGGCATATCACGGTGCGACGCGTACCTACGATCGCAACGGCCGCAGGTTGAAAGTTCAAATCCCGCCGGGCGCGCGGACCGGCACGCGGGTCCGGCTGGCCGGCAAGGGCGAAGGTGGTCCGGCCCGACCTGGGGACCTGTACCTGAAGGTTCAAGTGCTGGACGAGCCGGGGATCACCCGTCGGGCCGACAACCTGCACATGGAAGTCCAGGTGGATCTGTACACGGCCATCTTGGGAGGCGAGGTAGAGGTGCAAACCTTTCAAGGGCCCGTGCTGCTCAAGGTCCCATCGGGCAGTCAGCCCGGTCAGACCTTTCGGCTGCGTGGTCGGGGCATGCCCAAGCTCGGAAATCCCACCCAACACGGTGACCTTTTCGCCTCACTTCAAGTCTCACTGCCCAAAGAGCTCAACGACAATGAGCGCGCCCTCTTCGAGCAGCTTTCCGAAATCCGCAAGCGAAAGCGCTGATCAAGATCCCTGAAACAAAAGGAAGCTGAAACCATGACTCGAGCCAAACTTTCACTTGCTGCCCTAGCGATCGCTTCGCTGGCCTGCAGCTTCTTTCCTTCTTTTGCCACATCGGAGGCCACCCCCGAATCTTTGGCGGCGCCGTCTTTGGCTGCACCGGTCGTGCTTGCGGAGTCCCCCCCTGAGATCCTCCCGGCGCGGCTGCTCCCGCCGGATAGCCTGGCTGACCTGTATGAACGCGTGCACCAGGGGGTCGTCACGATCTATATCTTCGGCCCGCCCAACCCCAGCAACATTCCGTTGGCGCAGGGTTCCGGATTTGTAATCGACAGCGCTGGGCACATCGTGACCAATCAGCATGTCGTTCAGGGGGCAGAGGACATTGAGGTCGACTTTGCCTCCGGATTCAAGGCCTGGGCGACCCTGGTCGGCACGGACCCGGACTCCGATCTGGCGGTGCTCAAGGTTGACGCTCCTGCCGAAGAGCTGGTCCCGATTCCGCTGGGGAATTCTGAAGCGGTCCGAGTGGGTGACCATGTGGTGGCCATCGGCAACCCGTTCGGCCTGTCCGGCACGATGACGGTGGGGGTCGTTTCCGCCATCGGCAGGGTGCTGCAGTCCGAACGACAAGCTCCTGGAGGAGGTTCGTTTAGCGCCGGTGACCTGATCCAAACCGACGCGGCAATCAACCCGGGCAACTCGGGAGGCCCGCTGCTCAATCTCGACGGCCAGGTGATCGGCGTGAATCGCGCCATTACTTCCGAAAGTTTCACGGTCTCGGGCGGCGCGGCGAACTCTGGGGTGGGCTTCGCCGTGCCAGTGAACATCGTCAGCCGTGTCGTACCGGCCCTGATTCAATCAGGCTCCTTTGATTATCCCTATCTCGGGATCACCAGTCTGGGGGACAGCAGCTTGAATCTCAGGCAGCTTGAAACGCTACAGCTTCCGCCGGGAACGGTCGGTGTGTACGTGACTTGTGTCGTGCTAGACGGCCCGGCCGCGAACGCCGGAGTGATCGGGGCCGGGGATTGCGGTTCGCCCGATGCTCGGCCGGGTGGGGATGTGATCACCGCAATCGACGGCCAGCCGGTGTTCAACTTCAGCGACCTGATTTCCTACCTGGTCACCGAGGCCAGCGTCGGCGACCAGATCGTGCTGACCGTGCTGCGCGACGGAGAGCCGCTCGACATTCCACTAACTCTCGAGCCCAGGCCGTAGGACCGAACTCCGAAGTTCGGCTCACTGCCAGGCTGCAAACCAAAAGCGGGCTTCCGCTGCTTGTGGAAGCCCGCTTCATTAATTACTGTTGAGCCGCGTTTTCCGCCCGTTAACTCCCGAAGTGCTCTCGCTCGATTTCCAAAAG
>CAYHJH010000001.1:12891-30603 GCA_964356605.1 uncultured Anaerolineaceae bacterium | reverse complement strand
GCGCCCGGCTCCACCAATGACCGAAGCAGGGTAAGGTCATCACCATCTTCTAGCCATCTCCAATTCGAGTTTTTGCATCCCCGGAAGGGAGCGGTATGCCTAGCAAAGGCCTGAAGAATTACTCGCGCATTCCTTATACCTTCCCGCTGCCGTCCTTGATCGAAGTGCAGCTGGACTCTTTCAAGTGGCTCATGAAAGAGGGTCTGTCCGACCTGTTCGACGAGGTCTCACCCATTGAGTCGTATAACGGCGGGATGAAGCTGTTTTTCCCGGGCAAGACTCAGGAAGCCCAAGAGTTCGAGCTCGCGTATTGGTTTGAGGACCCCAAGCATGATCTGGAAGAGTGCGTCGAACGCGATCTGACCTACGCCGCTCCGTTCTACGTTTCCGTGTTGCTTGCCGGGTCTGAGGTGCCCGAACCGATCAAGCAGGACATCTTCTTGGGCGACTTTCCGATCATGACCGAGAAGGGCACCTTCATTATTAACGGCACCGAGCGGGTAGTGGTCTCTCAACTGATCCGCTCCCCCGGGGTGTACTTCGAGGCGCCCGAGGACCGAACAACGGGCCGGAGGCTGGCGTCCGCCAAGCTCATCCCGGACCGCGGCGCCTGGATGGAGTTCGAGAGCCGCAAGAGCAACTATCTGACCCTGAAATTCAATCGCAAGCGGACCATCCCGGTCACGATCTTGCTGCGAGCGCTTGCCGCGATCGACGATGGGACGAAGAAGCCTGCCATTCGGGAGGGCTCGGACGAGGAACTGCTCGAGCTTTTCGCCAAGGCGGATATCGATCCTGATCATCCCTATATTGCGACAACGATCCGCCAGGAACCGACTTGGGAGCGCCGCAGTGGACGGACCGTGGCCCAAGAAGCATTGGTTGAGTTTTATCGGCGCATGCGCCCCGGCGATCCGCCCACACTCGACAACGCCCGTGAATACCTGCGGGACCAGCTGATCGATCCCAGGCGCTACGATCTGGAACGAGTCGGCCGCTACAAGCTCAGCAGCAAGCTTGGGCTGGATAAGCTGGTTCCTGAAGACCACCGGCAGATAACCAGTTGGGATGTGGTTCGCATCGTCGAACGGATGATCCTCATCAACAATGGAGTTATGGACCCAGATGATATTGACCACCTGGGGAACCGACGGGTGAAGACGGTCGGCGAATTGATACAGGGCAAGCTGCGGGTGGGTCTGCGGCGCATGGAGCGCGTCATCGTTGAACGCATGTCGATTCGCGATCAGGAGCAGGTCTCGCCGGTCTCGCTAATCAACATCCGTCCGGTTGTGGCTGCGATCCGGGAATTCTTCGGATCCAGCCAACTTTCGCAGTTCATGGACCAAACCAATCCGCTGGCGGAGCTAAGGCACAAGCGCACGCTCTCCGCGCTGGGGCCCGGCGGGCTCCGGCGTGAGCGAGCCGGATTTGATGTGCGTGACGTGCACCATTCGCACTACGGCCGGATTTGCCCGATCGAGACCCCGGAAGGGCCCAATATTGGGTTGATCGGACGCCTGGCCTCCTACGCCCGCGTGAATCGTTTCGGGTTTATCGAGACGCCTTACCGGAAAGTGCTCAGGGAGCTGAGCTCGAAGGACAAGCGCCTGGTCGGCAAGCGGCTGCGCGGCAGCTGGAGGAACGCCAAAGGGGACAAGGTGCTCGCCAGGGACGGCACGGTCATCACCGAGAGCCTCGCAAGCACCATGTCGCGGCGGAAGGCCATGATCTCGGTGGTGCCATTTGTTTCCGACGACGTGGAATACCTGTCCGCTGATGAAGAGGACAAGTATGTCATCGCTCAGGCCAATGCACTGCTAAATGAACCCCGAGAGTTCGCCAACCCACAGGTCTCCTGCCGCAATCACGGCGAATTCATACGCGAATCTCCAGAGAAGATCGACCTCATGGATGTAGCCCCCCGCCAGATCGTCGGCGTGAGCGCCTCGCTCATCCCATTCCTTGAGCACGACGACGCCAATCGTGCGCTGATGGGGTCCAACATGCAGACCCAGGCCGTCCCTCTGATTGACCCAGAAGTCCCGTTGGTCTCCACGGGGATGGAGCGTGCGGCGGCGTACGATTCCGGGCAGGTGGTCCTGGCCGATGAGTCGGGAGATGTTGAGTCAGTTTCGGGCAACACGGTGGTCGTCCGCTCCAAGAACGGCAGCAAGACCTACAAACTTCGGAAGTTCAACCGCTCTAATCAGAGCACTTGCATCGACCAGCGTCCGTCGGTGATCAAGGGCCAGCGAGTGAGCAAGGGAGATGTGATCGCCGACTCAACCTCCACCGAGGGCGGAGAGCTGGCGCTCGGGCAAAACGTGCTCTGCGCGTTCCTCTCCTGGGAGGGGGGTAACTTTGAGGACGCGATCCTGATTTCCGAGCGGCTCGTACAGGAGGATCTCTACACCTCGATACATATCGAAAAGCACGAAGTGGAGGCCCGCGATACCAAGCTCGGCCCGGAGGAAATCACGTACGACATACCCAACGTCGGCGATGAGGCCCTGCGGGATCTAAACGAAGACGGCATCGTGCGGGTCGGCGCAGAGGTCGGGCCGAACGACATTCTGGTGGGCAAGATCACTCCTAAGGGCGAGAAGGAGCTTTCCCCTGAGGAGAAATTACTGCGGGCGATTTTCGGCGAAAAGGCCCGGGAAGTGAAAGATACTTCGCTGCGCATGCCTCACGGTGAGCGCGGCAAGGTCGTCGACGTCAAGGTATTCACCCGAGAGGAACATCGCGATCTTCCACCTGGGGTGGAAAAAATGGTCCGGGTTTCCGTGGCGCAGAAACGCAAGGCGACCGAGGGCGATAAGATGGCCGGTCGGCATGGCAACAAAGGCGTGATCTCCAAGGTCGTGCCCGTCGAAGACATGCCGTTCCTGGCAGATGGGTCACCCGTGGACCTGATCCTGAATCCCTTGGGTGTGCCGGGCCGGATGAATATCGGTCAGCTCCTAGAGGCCCATCTGGGTTGGGCAGCGGCTCGTCTCGGATTTCGGGCAATCACTCCGGTGTTCGATGGCGCCAACGAAGAAGAGATTGAGGCAGAGCTGGCGAGAGCGTGGCTGATCGACAGAGCCTGGGAGGAGATCGGCACACGTGCCTGGGAGTGGGTCAAGGAAAAGGGCTACTACGACGAAGAGGGCTTCGAAGACGACGAGGAAGTTCGGCGTCTGTACCTTGAGAATTGGCTGAAGCCCATGAAATACAACATCGACCTGATCGCCACAGATCGCAACTACGCTCGACGGGCCGCGCTGAGGGAATGGCTCCGGCAGAAGGGGTTCGACCCGGAGAAGCTCTTGGTCTTCGAAGACTCTGAATTGGCCGTGGAGCAGCGCGAACCGTTCGACGTGGCCGCGAAGGAGGCCTGCCTGAGGCTGTGGATAGAATCGAAAGGACGGAAGGTCAAGGCCGACAGTGGCGCCGACGCGGTGGCCAAGCAGGCCGCGAAGTTGATGGTGGAAACCGGAGAGCCGGCACCGACCCTTGGGAAGCAGCTCCTGTACAACGGCAAGACCGGCGTGCCGTATGACAACCCGGTGACCGTAGGAGTGGTGATGATGATGAAGCTGCACCACCTGGTCGAAGACAAGGTCCACGCTCGGTCGACGGGTCCGTATTCGCTGGTGACGCAGCAACCCCTGGGCGGCAAGGCACAATTTGGCGGTCAGCGTTTCGGAGAGATGGAAGTCTGGGCGCTGGAGGCTTACGGCGCGGCCCATACTCTGCAGGAGATGCTCACTGTCAAATCGGATGACGTTCAAGGCCGCGTCAAGACCTACGAGGCCATTGTCAAGGGCGAGGCGATCGAGGAGCCAGGCATCCCGGCGTCCTTCCGAGTGCTGGTCAAAGAACTCCAGAGCCTGGGACTGTCAGTAGAGGCCGTCAATGAGAGCGGGGATATTGTTCGATTTGGGAAGCAGGAAGACCGGGCCAGGCCGCCGCGGCTTGGCCTAGGTTTGCTGGATCTCGACACCGGGCACGAGTAGATCGGGGCTACCTGGACAACTCGATGGCGCCCGCAGCGCGGGCGCCATTTTCGTTTTTGCACAGCAGGTGAGGCTCGTGATCCCTTGCAATCCAGCTTGACGGCCCCTTTGGCCTTTGGTAGAATTCTACTTCGATTGTCTGGGCAGATCGGGCTGCGCAGTTCGCGCGGCCCGAATCCATGGTAGTCCTGCAAGGCCCTGGCGAGAACGGGGGCCTTGCATCAATCGACCCGGGGCCATTGCCCCGGCGATTTGTGTAAAAGGGGAGCTTAGTGCCGACCATCAGCCAACTAGTTCGGAAGGGGCGCAAGTCCAAGCGGTCCAAGACCAAGGCACCCGCGCTGCAGTACACCTTTAATTCCATGAACCAGCGGCGGGAAGTCCAATCGCGCGGCGCCCCGCAGAAGCGTGGGGTCTGTACCCAGGTTCGCACGCAGACGCCGAAGAAGCCGAACTCGGCGCTGCGCAAAGTTGCGCGGGTGCGCCTCACTAACGGCCTGGAAGTCACAGCTTATATTCCGGGGGAAGGCCACTCGTTGCAGGAGCACTCCGTGGTGCTCGTGCGTGGTGGACGCGTCAAGGACCTGCCCGGCGTGCGTTATCACATCGTGCGCGGCACGATGGATACCACAGGCGTGGAAGGACGCCGGCAGGGCCGATCCAAGTACGGCGGCAAGCGCCCTCGAGAGTAGGCCGTGAATTTCATAGACAAACTCGGTCGCCGTGACCGCGGCGGCCGACGTTTGTGTGTATAGCGGAGTCGAAGATGCGTAGAACTAGACCGGAACGGCGAAAAATTGCGGGAGATACCCGCTACAGCAATCCGACCGTAGAGGGTCTGATCAATCGCTTGATGCGGCGCGGCAAGAAAAGCGTGGCCATTAGTATTGTTTACGACGCCTTTGACCTGATCGAGCAGCGGGCCAAGCGGAATCCGGTCGAAGTGTTCGAAGATGCGGTCAAGAACACCTCTCCGGTGCTGGAGGTCAAGCCGCGCCGGGTCGGCGGCGCGACGTATCAGGTTCCGATTGAGGTTATGCCCGACCGGCGCACCTCGCTTGCCGTACGGTGGATCCTGACGGCGGCTCGGGCTCGTCCAGGCAGGACCATGGCCGAGAAGCTCGCCGGCGAGCTCATGGATGCCGCCAGCGGCACCGGGTCGGCTATCCGTAAGCGAGAAGACACACACAAGATGGCGGAGGCCAACAGGGCCTTCGCCCATTATCGTTGGTAGGAAACGCAAGCATGCCGCGGGAATATCCGTTAGAGCGCTATCGAAATATTGGCATCATCGCCCACATCGATGCGGGCAAGACCACGACCACCGAACGGGTGCTGTTCTACACAGGCCGCACCCATCGTATGGGTTCCGTGGACGACGGCACGACCGTCACCGATTGGATGGATCAAGAGCGGGAGCGAGGCATCACGATCGTCTCGGCCGCCGTGACTGCCAGTTGGCGGGATTGCATCATCAATATCATCGACACGCCGGGCCATATCGACTTCACCGCGGAAGTGCAGCGATCCCTGAGGGTGTTGGACGGTGGAGTGGTGGTCTTCGACGCGGTTCAGGGCGTCGAGCCACAATCCGAAACCGTTTGGCGACAGGCAGATCGCTTTGGTGTTCCGCGTATCTGTTTCGTCAATAAGATGGATCGACTCGGGGCCTCCCTTGAGCGGACGATCGAATCGATCCGGCAGCGGCTCGGAGCCAATCCAGTCGCCATGCAGCTGCCGATCGGGCTTGACTCAGATTTCAGCGGCGTCGTCGATCTACTCGATGACGTCGCTATCGTTTGGAAGGACAGTCTCGGGGCCTCTCCGGAGCGCGTGGAGGTGCCGGCGGAATTGCGTGAGATGGTCGCCGAGTGGCGGACTACCCTCATCGAACGAATCGTTGAGACCGACGATGCGCTGACCGAACGGTTCCTGGAAGGCCTGCCGATCGCGACCGATGAATTGAAGGCGGCACTTCGCCGGGCGGTGATCGCCGGACGCATAGCCCCGGTCTTTTGTGGATCGTCCCTGAAAAACAAAGGCGTCCAGCCGCTGTTGGATGCTGTGGTTGACTACTTGCCTTCGCCGCTGGACATTCCAGCGGTTACGGGGCTCAAGCCCGGCGGTGACGAACAGATCACGCGGGAGGCCACGGACGAGGCGCCGCTGAGCGCGCTGGTCTTCAAGATCGTCTCGGACCCTTATGTCGGCCGGATGGCCTATCTGCGGATTTACTCCGGAACGCTCACTAAGTCTTCCGGGGTTTACAACGCCAGCAAGGACCGCAAGGAGCGCGTGGGCCGGCTGATACGGATGTACGCGGATCACCGGGAAGATGTCGACGAGGTGATGGCGGGGGACATCGCCGCAGTCCTGGGGATGAAGTTCGCTTTCACCGGAGACACGCTCTGCGATCCAGCCAATCCAATTGTGCTGGAGAGCATCACCTTCCCTGAACCGGTCATCTATGCCGCCATCGAACCGAAGACCAAGGTCGATCAGGACCGCCTTGGGGAAGTGATGCACAAGCTTGCCGAGGAAGATCCCACCTTCCGGGTTGGCACCGACGAGAACACCGGGCAGACGATGATCTGGGGCATGGGCGAGCTGCATCTGGAGGTGCTCGTCGATCGCATGCGTCGGGAGTTCAAAGTGGACACCCGGGTTGGCCGGCCACGGGTCGCGTACAAGGAATCGATCCGACGATCGGTGCCAGAAGTTGAGTACCGCTATGTCAAGCAGACCGGCGGACGAGGCCAGTACGGGCACGTGGTCTTGTCGCTTGAACCTGGCGAGCCGGGCAGCGGAATTGGATTTGAAAATGAAGTGCGAGGCGGTGCGATTCCGTCCGAATACATCCGGGCGGTTGAGCAGGGCGTCCGCGAGGCGGCCGAAGGCGGCGTTTTGGCGGGTTACCCAATGACCGATCTGCAGGTCACGCTCCTGGATGGTTCGTATCACGAGGTTGACTCCAGCGACATGGCCTTCAAGATGGCGGGGTCGCTCGCGTTCAAAGAGGGCGTCCAGCGGGCCAATCCGGTGCTGTTGGAACCGATGATGAAGGTCGAGGTGGTGGTGCCGGACGAGGCAGTGGGCGAGATCTCGGGAGATCTTTCTTCCCGCAGGGCGTCAATCGTGGGGATTGAGAACCGCGGCGGGAACACCCAGGTCGTGCAGGCGGTTGCGCCGCTGTCCGAGATGTTTGGGTATGCGACTGAGCTGCGCTCCCTGACCCAGGGTCGCGGCCTGTTTACGATGGAGTTCCATCATTACCATGAGGTTGAGAAGAAGGTCTCTGAATTGTTGTTGGCAGGCGTAGCCTAAGGAATTGCCCTGCGCATAGCCATTCATCGGTGCAGTGCGCTGGCGCCAAGCCATTGAGAGCGGATCGCGGAGGAGTGCATGGGCAAGCAGAAATTTGAGCGGAAGAAGCCGCACATGAACGTCGGGACCATGGGGCACATCGACCATGGGAAGACGACTCTGACGGCAGCGATCACGAAATACAGTTCGTTCAGGGGGATGGCGGCCTTTCGTCCGTTCGACTCGATCGACAACGCTCCGGAGGAAAAGGAACGCGGGATCACGATTGCGATCGCGCACGTGGAGTATGAGACGGAGAAGCGGCATTATGCGCACGTGGACATGCCGGGGCACCGGGACTACATCAAGAACATGATCACGGGGGCGGCGCAGGTGGACGGGGCGATCCTGGTGGTGGCGGCGCCGGACGGGGCGATGCCGCAGACCCGGGAGCACGTGCTGCTGGCCCGGCAGGTGGAAGTGCCCTCGATCGTGGTGTTTTTGAACAAGATCGACATGCTGGACGATCCGGAGCTCTTGGAGCTGGTGGAGCTGGAGCTGCGGGAGATGCTGACCGGGTACGGCTTTCCGGGGGAGGAGACGCCGATCGTGCGCGGGAGTGCGCTGGCGGCGTTGGAGAGCAAGAGCACCGATCTGGAGGCGCCGGAGTATTCCTGCATCAAGGAGCTGCTGCGGGTGGTGGACGAGTACATCCCGGAGCCGGTGCGGGAGATGGGGAAGCCGTTCATGATGTCGGTGGAGGACGTATTCTCGATCAAGGGCCGGGGGACGGTGGTGACCGGGCGGATCGAGCGGGGGATGGTCAAGAGCGGGGAGACGGTGGAGATCGTCGGGCTGCGGGAGCAGAGCGTGTCGACGGTGGTGACCGGGGTGGAGATGTTTCACAAGACCCTGGACGAGGGGCAGGCGGGGGACAACGTTGGGCTGCTCTTGCGGGGGATCGACCGGGAGGACGTGGAGCGGGGGATGGTGGTGGCGGCGCAGGGCTCGATCACGCCGCACACCAAGTTCCTGAGCGAGGTGTACGTGCTGACCAAGGAAGAGGGCGGCCGGCACAAGGCCTTCTTCAACGGGTACCGGCCGCAGTTCTACATCCGGACGATGGACGTGACCGGGAACATCACCCTGCCGGAAGGGGTGGAGATGGTGATGCCGGGGGACAACGTAAACCTGACGGTGGAGCTGATCACGCCGGTGGCGCTGGAGAAGGGGTCCAAGTTCGCCATCCGGGAAGGCGGCCTGACGGTGGGGGCCGGAGTGATCACCAACATCCTGGAGTAGCGAGCAGCAGACATGGCGAAGCAGAAGATCCGCATTCGGCTTACGGCTTACGACCACCGGGTCTTGGATCAGTCCGCGCAGCGGATCGTAGAGACCGCCGAGCGGACCGGCGCCAAGGTGGTTGGGCCAGTGCCATTGCCGACGCGGATCGAGCGATTTACCGTCCGGCGCTCGCCCTTCATTGACAAAGACTCGCAGGAGCACTTCGAGATCAGAACGCACAAGCGTCTGATCGACGTGCTCGAGCCGGACAGCAAGACCATCGACACGTTGATGCGCTTGAACCTGCCTGCTGGCGTGGATATCGAGATCAAGCTTTAGCCATGAAGGGGCTACTTGGGAAGAAACTGGGCATGACCCAGATATTTGATGCGACCGGGGCGGCTATCCCCGTCACTCTGCTCGAGGCCGGGCCGTGCTACGTTACCCAGGTTCGCCGCAAGGAGAAAGAGGGATACAACGCGGTGCAGCTCGGGTTCGGAGCGGCCAAGCCGAAGCGGCTCACCGGCGGGCAACTCGGTCACCTGAAGCGCGGCAACTTTCCGCCGCTCCGCTACCTGCGTGATTTCCGAGTGAAGGATCTCGAAGGCCTTCAGGAGGGCGCCGAGCTAACCGTTCGCGTGTTCGAAGTCGGGGACCGTGTGGATATCGTTGGTACCAGCAAGGGACGCGGCTTCGCAGGAGCGATCAAGCGACACCATTTCAACCGGCAACCAAAGACCCACGGCGCGTCCGACCGGGAGCGCGCGCCGGGCTCCAGCAGCTCAACCACGACTCCCGGCCGAGTGTTCAAGGGCAAACGCGGGCCAGGTCACATGGGTTCGGTTCGGGTCAGCTCACAGAACCTTCGAGTGGATCTGGTGGATCCAGAACGCAATCTTTTGGGTGTGCGCGGCAGCGTCCCGGGCCCGAACGGTGCCCTGGTGATGATCCGGGAGAGAAGGAAGCAGTAGGCGCGGCTTCGGAGCCTGTCTTTTCCGGGCAGCGCGAGCTGGGAAGATCTCGATGAAGATTGATGTGGTCAACATGCAAGGAGAGAAAGTAGATACCGCCGACCTGCCGAAGGCGATTTTCGAAGCACAGGTCAAGCCAGACCTCATGCACCAGGCGCTCGTCCGGCAGCTTGCGAATGCGCGTTTGGGAACCCATAAGACCAAGACTCGCGCGGAAGTCGCAGGAGGTGGGAAAAAGCCCTGGCGCCAAAAGGGTACCGGACGGGCCCGGCATGGCTCGTCCCGATCGCCCATCTGGGTCGGTGGAGGAGGGGCCGGTACGCCTCGCCCGCGTGACTACGACCAGCAGATGCCCCGCAAGATGCGCCTGGCTGCGTTACGGTCTGTGCTCTCGCTTAAGGCCGGGAACGGGCAGATCACGGTTCTGGATGAGTTGAAATTGGAGAGGCCGAAGACGAAGGAGATGGCGGGGATGCTTCGCAGTTTGAGCGGAGGCCAGAGCGCCCTGATCTTGGTCCCAGAGAAGATGGAAAACATCGAGAAGTCGGTGCGCAACCTTCAGGAATTCAAGATGGTACTGGCCAATTATTTGAACGTGCGCGACGTGCTGCAGTACGATCGATTGATCCTGCCACTGCGGTCGCTGCATACATTGCAATCATGGTTGGATCCACAAAGGTCGTCCAAATGACCACCGTGTACGACGTCCTTCGTCGGCCGATTGTTACCGAGAAGTCGAACTACCAGAGCTCAACGCTCGGCCAATATGTTTTTGAAGTTGCCTCCAAGGCCAACAAAGCAGAGATTAAGGAGGCGATCGAGGCGCTTTTCGACGTGAACGTGGTCCGGGTAAACGTGATCAATAGTCCCCCAAAGCGGACCCGCCGGCTTAGGAATCGTCGGCTGCTGGTTCGTCGGCGAAGCTACAAGAAGGCCGTCGTAACCCTGGCGGCCGGGCAACGGATTGACATGTTTGAAGGGGTGGCCTGATGCCGGTTCGAATCTATAAGCCAACCTCGCCTGGGCGGCGAGGCATGACTGGCGACCTCTTCGAAGAAATCACGAAGGCGCACCCGGAACGAGCGCTAATCCAGCCGCGCAAAGGGCACGGCGGGCGAAATAACCAGGGGCGTCTCACTGTTAGGCACCGCGGCGGCGGCCACCGACGCTATTTGCGAAAGGTGGACTTCCTGCGGGAGAAGCGAGGTGTGGCCGCCCGGGTGGCAGCGATTGAGTACGACCCCAATCGATCGGCACGCCTGGCGCTGTTGCACTATGTCGACGGAGAGAAGCGCTACATCGTTGCTCCGCAGGGCCTGGGAGTCGGTGACACGGTGGTGGCCGGGCCGAGCGCAGAAATCCGACCGGGGAACAGCCTGCCGTTAGCGAATATTCCCTTGGGAACGATGATCCATAACATTGAGCTGCGCGAGGGCAAGGGCGGTCAGTTGGCTCGCTCCGCAGGCACGGCTGCACAGTTGCTTGGCAAAGAAGGCGAACATGCGGCAATCCGGATGCCCTCTGGTGAGGTCCGACGGGTGCGCCAGGGCTGTTACGCGACGATCGGGGAGGTTGGCAACCCGGACCATAGCAATATCAAGCTGGGGAAGGCGGGTCGCAAGCGACATCGAGGATTTCGGCCCACCGTGCGCGGTTCGGCGATGAGCCCCCGCGACCACCCGCACGGCGGTGGCGAGGGGCGTTCACCGATCGGGCGGCCCGGGCCGATGAGCCCCTGGGGTAAGCCGACTCTGGGCAAGAAGACCCGTAGGAACAAACGTACCGAGAAGGAAATCATCCGCCGGCGGGCAAAGAAGCGCGCTTAGGACGAGGGATCTAAATGTCGAGGTCATTGAAGAAGGGCCCGTTTATCCAGCCAAAGCTGCTCAAGCGGGTCGAAGAAATGAACCAACGCGGGGAGAAGAAAGTGATCCGCACCTGGAGTCGGGCCAGCACGATCTTCCCGCAGATGGTCGGCCACACCATCGCGGTGCATGATGGTCGTCGGCATATTCCGATTTACATCACCGAAAACATGGTCGGGCACAAGCTCGGTGAATTCGCGCCGACCCGCAACTTCAGAGGGCACTCCGGGCGCGAAAAGACGACCACAACCGAGGAAGTGGTTGGAAGATGACCGACGGCCTCGATGTGCGTGCCAGCCACCGATTCCTTCGCATGTCCGCGCAGAAGGTGCGCCTGGTCTTGGATCAAATTCGTGGGCGGGGCGTGCCAGAAGCGACGCAGCTGCTCAAGTTCACCAACAAGGCGGCCGCTGAGCCGATTTCAAGATTGTTGAAATCGGCGGTCGCGAACGCGGAACAGAACTTTGGGCTCAATCGCGACAGCTTGTACATCTACCGGGCTTATGCCGACGAGGGGCCAGTTCGAAAATGGCGCCGATTTGGCGCCAGGGCTCAGTTCAAACCCATCCTTAAGCGACAATCACATGTGACCCTGGTCTTGCGAGACCGCGGCAGTGTGGGGTCTTAGGAGCGCGCGCGTCGAGCTAGAGCGGGCCGGTTGAGGGATCAGGAGCAATCATGGGACGCAAGGTTCATCCAATTGGCTTCAGACTGGGCATCACGAAGAGCTGGGACTCGCGCTGGATTGCGAAGCCTCGGGCCTACGCCGCGCAGCTCCACGAAGACCGGTTGATTCGACAGATGGTCCATAAGACCACTCCGCGGGCGGGGATCTCGGCGGTCGAGATCGAGCGGTTCCCGAACGCCGTGCATATCACTGTGCACACCTCAAAGCCGGGGATCGTGATTGGACGCAAGGGTGCGAATGTAAAGGAATTGCGGACGAAACTCCAGGAAGTGACCGGCACGAGCATCAAGCTGGACATCGCCGAAATCAAGGACCCGGACCTGGATGCTCAGTTGGTGGCGGAAAACGTGGCCAATCAGCTCGAGCGCCGGATCAGCCATCGCCGGGCAATGCAGCGGGCGGTGGATAGCGCAATGCGCGCTGGCGCCCAGGGCGTCAAGGTGATGTGCGCCGGCCGGCTGGGGGGCAGCGAGATGGCTCGACGGGATTGGGTACGAGAAGGCCGAGTTCCGGCTCAAACGCTGCGGGCTGACATTGACTTCGCCCGCGCGGAAGCTCTTACCACCTACGGCCGGATCGGGGTCAAGGTCTGGGTCTATAAGGGGGAGGTCCTCCCCGAGGCCGAGGGCAAGCCGGAAACCATGGACGTTTATATCAGCGAATGAGAGCTGCTCGATGTTGATGCCAAAGCGGACCAAGTGGCACAAGCAGATGCGCGGCCGGATGAAGGGAACCGCCAGCCGTGGCACGCAGGTCGAATTCGGGGATTACGGGTTGCAAGCGATGGAACCCGGGTGGATTTCTGCCCGCCAGATCGAGGCGGCCCGGCGCGCGCTGGTGCGGTTCATGCGCCGGCGGGGCAAAGTGTGGATCCGGATCTATCCAGACAAGCCGGTCACCAAGCGGGCGGCCGAGAGTCGTATGGGCAAAGGTAAGGGGGCAATCGACCATTGGGTCGCGGTCGTGAAGCCAGGTCGGATTCTGTTCGAGGTCTCCGGGCTGGACCAGCAGGCGGCCCAACAAGCCATGCGGCTGGCCTCCCACAAACTGTCCGTGAAGACCAAGGTGACCACCCGGGTTGAACTAGGTCCAGGGGAGTAAATAGCCCGAGATCGGATTGGGGCGTTGAGCAATGAAGGCGAAAGACCTGAGGCAGTTGAGCGCGAATGAGGTTGCCGAGAAGCTGGAGCAGGCCAGAGAGGCCTATTTCAAGCTACGCTTCCAGTTGTCCACCGGGCAGCTTCCGAACACCGCACAGCTGCGGATCGCCCGCAACGAAATCGCCCGGATCACGACCGTGATGAAAGAAATGGAGCGCTCGAAAGAATGAGCAGCCGTCGAAAGCGACTGAAGGGTGAGGTCGTGCGAGCAATTCTGCAAAAGACGGTCACCGTACGGGTGAATCGCACTTTCCGGCATCCGTTGTACCAGAAGGTCCTGCGCCGAAGCACGAATTATCTCGTTCATGATGAGTTGGGCTGCCAGGCCGGGGACCAGGTTCGCATCGTAGAAAGCCGGCCGCTGTCTCGGCGTAAGCGCTGGGTCGTCGAAGAGATCCTCCGGCGCGAATCGCAGGTGGAGCTGGTTGAGTGATCCAGCAAGAGTCCCGGATCAAGATCGCAGACAACACCGGTGGCCGGGAGCTGGAGGTCATTCGAGTGTTGGGCGGATCGAGGCGACGCTACGGCAGGGTGGGCGACATGGTGGTCGGCACGGTCAAGTCCGCCGTCCCGAACAGTACGGTTCGCAAGTCTGACGTCGTCCACGCGGTCATCGTGCGCACGGTCAAGGAATATCGGCGCGAGGATGGGTCCTACATCCGTTTCGACGACAACGCAGCCGTCGTCCTGGACGCGGATAAGGTCAATCCCAAGGGAACCCGCATCTTTGGCCCTGTGGCCAGGGAGCTGCGTGAGCGGGGTTTCACCAAGATTATCTCGCTTGCGCCCGAGGTGGTTTGAGGGGAATTTGGCGTGAACATCAGACTTAAGCGCGGCGACACGGTCGAGGTCATCAGCGGGCGCCAGAAAGGCACTCGCGGCCAGGTGATGCGGGTAATGCCGCAAGCGGGCAGCATCGTCGTGCAGGGAATCAACGTGCGCAAGAAACACCAGCGCAAGGTACAAGCCGGCGGGCGATCGATGTCACCCGGGATCATCCAGTTCGAAGCGCCAATCAGCGCTTCCAATGTCATGCTGGTCTGCCCCAGGTGCAGCCGGCTGACCCGCCTGGAGGTCCATCGTGAAGACGGTACGGCTCGCCGCTACTGCAAGAAGTGCGATTCACACATCGACGGTTAGGGCTATGGAACATTATCTGAAGCAGCGATATCACGAGGAAATCGTTCCCAAGCTGATGCAGGACTTCAGTCTATCCAATTCGATGGAAGCCCCTCGGCTGCGCAAGATCGTGGTCAACATCGGGGCGGGCGAAGCCATGGACGACGCAAAGTTGCTGGATGCCGCAATCACCGATCTCTCGGCAATCACAGGTCAGCACCCGGTCGCCACCCGGGCCAAGAAGAGCATCGCCAACTTCAAGTTGCGCGAGGGCCGCTTGATCGGTGCCAAGGTGACGCTGCGCGGCCTGCGCATGTGGTCTTTCTTTGATCGTCTGGTCAACGTCGCCTTACCGCGCACTCGCGATTTCCGCGGTCTGTCGCCGGACAGCTTCGATGGTCGGGGAAACTACACGCTCGGCATTCGCGAGCAGCTGATTTTCCCCGAAATCGACTACGACAAGATCGACAAGCTGCGGGGATTCGAAGTGACCGTCGTGACCAGTGCACCCAATGATGAGCAGGGGCGTCGATTGCTTACATTGCTGGGGATGCCGTTCCGGAAGGCTGAGACCAATGTCTAAGAAGAGCATGCCGTATCGCGAACTGCGACGCAAATACAAGGTTCGAGTCCGAAACCGCTGCCGAATCTGTGGCCGACCGCGCGGCTACTATCGCCGCTTTGAACTGTGCCGCATTTGCTTCCGTGAAGAGGCGCTGCGGGGCCACATCCCAGGCGTGGTGAAATCATCTTGGTAGACCTGATCACTCGGGAGAAAGAGATACTCACCGTGGAGCGCGTTCCATGACCACCAGCGATCCTATCGCAGACATGCTGACTCGGTTGCGCAATAGCCTGCTCGCCGGACAGCAGCTCGTATCGATGCCTAGCTCCAAGTTGAAGGTGGAGATCTCCCGCATCTTGCAGGAAGAGGGTTACATTCACAGTTATGAAGCCGCGCAAGAGAACGACCACCTGATCTTGCGTATCCGGCTCAAGTATGTTGGCGTGCGGAGAGAGCGTCGCCCGGTGATTACCGGACTCAGGCGGGTCAGCCGGCCGGGCAGCCGGTCCTATGTCAACCGGCGTGAGATCCCGTGGGTACTTTCCGGAATGGGGATTGCCATCCTGACCACTCCTAAGGGGGTCATGACCGGGATGCGGGCGCGGCAGCTCGGAGTCGGTGGTGAGCTGCTGTGCGAGGTGTGGTGAGGCAGGAGAGCTGAGCTGTGTCGCGCGTCGGGCGTATGCCATTAGCCATCCCGGAGGGGGTGGAAGTACAGATCGAGGGCCAGCGGGTCCGGGTCAAGGGACCGAAGGGGGAATTGGAACAGGAATTCCGCCCGGAACTCACCATTAAGGAAGATAACGGTGTCCTGCTGGTTACTCGCAGCTCCGATGAGCCGAGCATCAGAGCCCTGCATGGGCTGACTCGCTCGCTGCTCAACAACATGATCCTGGGTACCACCCAAGGCTTCGAGAAGACCCTCGAGGTGCAAGGAGTCGGCTACCGAGCGGAACTCAAGGGCAAGTCACTGATGCTTTACGTTGGATTCTCTCATCCGGTCGAAGTTCAACCGCCGGAGGGGATCCACTTCTCGGTCGAGGGAAAGGGCGACATCATCAAAATCGCGGGATTCGACAGGCAGCTGGTGGGGCAGGTGGCCGCCGATGTTCGGAAGACCCGTCCGCCGGAGCCCTATAAAGGCAAGGGCATTCGCTATGTGGGCGAGCACGTGCGCCGAAAGGCCGGCAAAGCCGGTAAGGTGGCTTGAGCATGGTCCGAGCGACTCGGGCGGCAGCGCGTCAACGTAGGCAGCGCAGAGTGCGGTTCATAGTGAGCGGGACTGCCGAACGACCTCGCTTGAACGTCTTCCGCAGCCTGGACGAAATCTATGCTCAGCTGATCGATGATAGCCGAGGACACACCCTGGTGTCTGCCTCCTCCCTGGATGCGGAGCTCAAACCCAAGCTGGAGGGAATCCGCAAGCTTGAACAAGCCAAACTGGTGGGGGAGCTGCTTGCCCAACGGGCCAAAGCGCACGGTACGGATCGGGCGGTCTTCGATCGAGGTGGAAATCGCTACCACGGACGGGTCAAGGCGCTGGCCGAGGCTGCCCGGCAGGCGGGGCTGAAAATCTAAGGGAGGCGCAGTGAAGCGCGAATTCCAAGGTCGCGAGGAACGAAAAGAGTTCGACGAGCGAGTTATCGACATCTCCCGAGTGGCGAAAGTCGTCAAGGGCGGCCGCAAATTTCATTTTCGGGTAGTAGTTGCCGTCGGCGATAACCGCGGCCGCATCGGGCTCGGCATCGGAAAGGCCAAAGGGGTTCCGGAGGCTATCCGCAAGGCATCCGAGCGTGCCCGCCAGGACATGCAACCATTTGCACTGGAGGGTACGACCATCCCTCATGAAATATTGACAGAGCACGGTGGTGCGAAAGTGCTGCTTAAGCCAGCCTCTCCCGGCACCGGCGTGATCGCCGGCGGAGCCGTTCGGGCAGTCCTGTCCGCGGCCGGGGTCCGGGACGTGCTGACCAAGTCGCTCGGGAGCTCGAATACCTTAAATGTGGCCGAGGCCACGCTGAAGGGTCTCCGCCAACTCAGGCGCGCCAAAGACCTGGCCGCCGATCGCGGCAAGAGCGTTGAGGAGCTAACCCCATTATGGCGGCGGAAGACGAATGGCTAAGGCCAACTTAAAAGTCACGCTCATGAAGAGCCCGATTGGCTACAACGAGCGGCAGAAACGCACGGTCCGCGCCCTGGGGTTGCGCAAGGTCCATCAGACGGTGGAGCTGGCAGACACGCCGGCCGTTCGAGGGATGATCGCTAAGGTCCCACACTTGGTGGCGGTGGAAGAGCCATGAAATTGCACGAGCTTCATGCCCGGCCGGGATCACGCCGTCGGGGCAAGCGAGTTGGAAGGGGTATTTCTGCCGGCCAGGGCAAGACCGCAGGCCGCGGGACGAAGGGCCAGGGCGCCCGCTCCGGCGAAGGGGGCAGGCTATACCGCCAAGGCGGGAACTTGCCGTTCTATCGCTCGCTTCCATTCAAGCGTGGCTTCACGCATCTGGAACGAGTCGATTGGCATGAGGTCAACCTCGATCGTCTGGTTGGTTTCGAGGCCGGCGCAGAGATCACGCCCGAAATCCTGCATCAAGCCGGGTTAATCGGCGACACTCGGCGCCCGGTGGTGATCCTGGGCAGAGGGAAGCTAGAGCAGGCCTTGACCATCAAGGCCCATCGGGTAACTTCGGGAGCCCGCACCGAGATTGAGCGGGCGGGCGGCAAGGTCGAGCTGCTGGAGAAGTTAGGTTAGC
>CAYHJH010000001.1:10021-12791 GCA_964356605.1 uncultured Anaerolineaceae bacterium | reverse complement strand
CAATGAAACGACTGCGCTTCCTCTGGATATCGCCGGACATCCGCAACCGGCTCCTGATCACGTTCGGCCTGTTGGCCATCTATCGGCTCGCGGCACACGTGCCTGTGCCGGGGGTAAATCGGCTGGCCATCGCGCAACTTTTCGCCAAGCCTGGCGGCGCTCAAACGCTTTTCGGGCTGCTGGATCTGTTGTCCGGAGGGACAGTCTCGACCTTTTCAGTGCTGGCAATGGGGGTGTACCCGTACATCACCGGCCAGATCATCCTCCAGATCTTGGTGCCGATCATCCCGGCCCTCCAGGCCCGCATGGAGGAGGATCCGCGCGAGGGCCGCAAATGGATGGAGAAGTGGACTTATTTTCTGGCCATCCCCATGGCGGCCTTGCAGGCCGTCGGCCAGATCCGACTATTTCAACAGTTCGCCGGGGGCAACGTCCTCACCTTCAATCTTGGCTTCAACCTTTCGACCCTGACGATCCTCGCCACCATGACCGCCGGGACGATGTTTGCCATCTGGCTAGGTGAGCTGATCTCGGAGCATGGAATCCGAAACCAGGGCCTCTCCTTGATCATCTTTTCTGGAATCGTCTCGCGCATCCCAACCAATCTGGGCCAGTTGATGGAGAGCCAGCAGCAGCGCGTGCCGATCTTGGTCTTCTTCCTGCTCCTGACCGTGCTCACCATTTTTGTGATTGTGTACGTTCAGGAGGGTAGGAGGCTCGTGCCGGTGATGTACCCCGGCCGTCGGGTTGGCAACCGCATGTCCATGCCGGTGAAAGGCACGCTGCCGCTGATGGTCAACATGGCCGGGATGATCCCATTGATCTTTGCTCAATCCATCCTCACTTTTCCGGCGGTCCTGGCACAGTTCTTCGTTGATTCCAGCTCCCAGTTCCTCGCCCGCGCGGCCGTGTGGCTGCAAACCAATTTTGGCGGCATCAACAGCACCTATTGGATCCTATATTTCTTCATGGTGGTGGCCTTTACCTTTTTCTATACCGACGTTCTCTTTCAACAGCAAAACTATGGCGAGAATTTGAAACGCACCGGCGCCCAAGTCCCCGGCGTCACCAAGGGCGCTGCGACCCAGCGCTATCTGACCCGAGTGATCCGCCGAATCACACTGGTGGGGGCGGTCTTCTTAGGCGTGGTGGCTATCATGCCCTTCTTGGTCGGAGTCTTTTACCCTCTCGGCGGTCAGAATTCGGGCTTGTTGCTGGTGTCCTCGTCCGGTCTGCTGATTGTCGTGGGTGTGATCCGTGACACCTACCGAAATATCGAGGCCGAGTTGAAGCTGCGCGGCTACGATTCGGCACTGCTTGTCCGATAGCTCGGATGGTTTACGTTGTGATATTGGGGGTTCCGGGCGCTGGGAAGGGGACCCAGTCCAAGCGGCTTAGCGCTGCCCTGGGCCTCCCACATGTGGGGAGCGGCGACCTGTTCCGAGAGCACTTTAAGAATAAGACCGACCTGGGCACGGAGGCACAGCGCTATATCTCCCGGGGCGAGCTGGTGCCCGACCAGGTGACGATCGGAATGGTTCGACGACGTCTTGAGCAGCCGGACGCGGCGGCGGGGGCAATTCTGGATGGCTTCCCGCGAACCGCCCCGCAGGCAGAAGCGCTCGCGGCGATCGCTCAAGAACTGGGGGCCACGGTCGGGCCTGCGCTGTATATCCAGGTCCCGCTTGAGCGGTTGATCGATCGGATGGACGGGCGGCGAGTGTGTCGCGAAGCTGGCCACGTCTACCATCTGGTCCACAATCCGCCGAAGCGGCGAGAGGTCTGCGATATTGATGGTTCGGAACTGTACCAGCGCGATGACGATTTCCCGGACACGGTGCGGAATAGAGTCCGGGTGTACGACAAGGAGACGGCTCCACTGATCGACTACTATCGGCGCCAGGGGGTGCTTGAAGAAGTGAACGGCGATCAGCCGATTGCGCGTGTGACGGCTGAGATCCTGGCCGTTCTCGGGCAGGAAACAACCGGATGAATTTGCGCCGCGGAGTCGTACTGAAGAGTGAAGCCGAACTGGAGGCGATGCGGGAAGCGGGTCGGGTGAACGCACAGGCGCTGGCAGCCGCAGTCGCTATCGTCGCGCCCGGAGTAAGGACTGAAGAAATCGACCAGGCGGCTGCTGAAGTGCTGCGGGCCCATGGGGCGAAGCCAGCCTTCCTGGGGGTCCCCGGCGCCTTCCCGTATCCGGCCACGACCACGGTCTGCGTGAACGACGAGTTGGTGCATGCGATCCCAGGGAAGCGCCGGCTGCGGGAAGGAGACATCGTCAGCATCGACTGCGGTGCCATTGTTGATGGGTTCGTGGGCGACTCGGCGCTGACTGTCCCGGTGGGTGAGGTTTCGACCGAGGCCCAGCACTTGATAAACGTCACCTGCGAGGCCCTCTTTCTCGGGATCGATCAGATGCGGGAAGGAAATCGGACTGGGGACATTTCGGCCGCGATTCAGTCTCATGTTGAGGCGAATGGCTTCAACGTGGTTCGAGAGTACACCGGGCACGGGATCGGCCGGCACATGCATGAGGATCCACAGGTTCCGAATTACGGACTGGCCGGGAAGGGAATTCCGCTGCGCGCGGGGATGACCATCGCATTGGAACCCATGGTGCTGGCCGGATCACCAGAGACGCGAGTGCTCGCAGATGGTTGGGCGGTGGCCTCGGCTGACGGCAGCTTGACCACGCACTTCGAGCACACGGTGGCGGTGACCTCCGCGGGGCCATGGATTCTGACATTACTGGACGCTCCGGCAG
>CAYHJH010000001.1:0-9921 GCA_964356605.1 uncultured Anaerolineaceae bacterium | reverse complement strand
TCTGCATCGGTCCGAAGGCGCTGTCCGAAGTGCAAGATCGTTCGGCGGCGAGGCAGGGTTTACGTGATTTGCGATAACCCGCGCCATAAGCAGCGCCAGGGATAGGCCATGGCACGAATCGAAGGAGTTGACCTTCCAAAGGACAAGCGGGTCGAGGTGGGGCTGACTTATCTCCACGGCATCGGTCGCGCCACGTCTCTGAAGACTCTGGCCGCCACCGGAATCGATCCGAATACGCGTGTGCGTGATCTCACCGAGGCCGAGATCAGCTCCCTCCGAGATCACATCGGGCAGAATCTCGAGGTGGAGGGAAACTTGCGCCGCGAAGTACAGATGAACATCAAACGGCTGGTGGACATCGGCGCGTATCGAGGCCAGCGCCACCGGAAGTCGTTGCCGGTTCGCGGCCAGCGCACCCGTACCAATGCCCGCACCCGCAAGGGGCCAAAGAAGACCGTCGCCGGTAAGGGCCGCCGACGGGCCACCAAGAAGAAATAGAAAGCGAGGCCCTGATGGCGCGCAGAGAAGCAAAGGCAACGAAGGTAAGACGAACGATTTCGCATGGCAAGGCGTACATTCACGCCACGTTCAACAACACCATCATCACGATCACCGATACGCAAGGGAATGCAGTGGTCTGGGGCAGCGCAGGTTCACGTGGCTTCAAAGGATCCCGAAAGAGCACACCGTTCGCGGCCAGAACCGCGGCAGAGGTCACCATCAGGTCGGCCAAGGATTTTGGCCTCCAGGAAGTGGATATTTTCGTCAATGGGCCCGGCCCTGGCCGAGAGTCAGCGATTCGGGCGATTCAGGCTTCGGGCGTGAGAGTCCGTTCGATTAGTGACGTGACGCCCGTCCCTCATAACGGATGCCGGCCCCCCAAGAAGCGGAGAGTCTGAGCTGGCCCCCAACTGAAGTGGGCCAAGGTCAGCACGGTAAACAAAGGGAATTATGGCGAAATATACCGGATCAGTATGCAAGCATTGTCGGCGGGAGGGCGAGAAGCTGTTCTTGAAAGGACAGCGTTGTTACACGCCCAAGTGCGCCATCGAGCGCCGGGAATATCCCCCGGGAGATCACGGCCGCCAGGCTCAGTGGCGTCGCCGACGGGTCTCGGAGTACTGGCGCCAGCTTCGGGAGAAGCAGAAAACTCGACGGGTCTACAACGTGCGTGAGCGCCAGTTCCGTCGTTACTACGCGAAGGCGCTGCAGACTCGCGGGATGACCGGTCAGAATCTGCTTCAGATGCTTGAAAGGCGCTTGGACAACGTTATCTATCGGTTGAACTTCGCCGAAAGCCGAGCGCAAGGCCGGCTGCTGGTCACCCATGGCCATTTCATGGTCAATGGCCGGCGGACCGATATCCCCTCCATGTTGATCAAGCCGGGGGACGTGATCCAGGTCCGGGATGGGTCGCGAAAGCGAACCTACTTCAAGGAGCTGACACAAATTGCCGAGGGCCGAGCGGTGCCGAAGTGGCTGCAGCGCGACTCAGCCAACTTGACCGCCCAAGTGCTGCAGAATCCGGATCGGGGTGACATCGACGCCAATCTTAACGAGCAGCTAATCGTGGAGTTCTACTCCAGGTAGACGGCTCGGCAGTTTGGACTCGCGATGTTGGACAGGATGAGGATCAAGGCCATGCAACTAACGAGACTCCAATCTCGGGGAGGGGCCCAGTGTCACTCAGTATGAACATGGTAATGCCAAAGATCGAGCGCGATGCCGTGGCTCGCAATTACGGTAGGTTTGTGATCAGCCCACTGGAGAGCGGTTACGGTATCACGATAGGGAACGCCCTGCGCCGGGTCTTGTTGTCATCTCTGGAAGGGGTCGCGGTCACCTCGGTCCGCATCTCCGACGTCCAGCATGAGTTTTCCGAGATCCCTGGGGTGCGGGAAGATGTAGTGCAGTTAATGTTGAGCATCAAGCAGTTGCGGCTCTTGCTGCATGATGGGGATACGGCCCGCTTGCGGCTTGAGGTGGAAGGTGAGGGGGTTGTGACGGCCGCGGACGTCATCGCACCGGCTGAGGTCGAGATCGTGAATCCCGAGCTCTACCTGTTCACGGTGGACGATCAGAAGACCCGTCTCGAGATCGAGCTCAATGTCGAACGCGGGCGCGGGTACTCTCCCTCCGACGATCGCGGCCGCTTGCCCATTGGAGAGCTGCCGACCGATGCGATCTTCAGCCCGGTGCGCAAAGTCAATTTCGAGGTCGGACAGGCGCGGGTTGCCCAAGACACCAGCTTTGATCGGCTGATCATGGAGATCTGGACCGACGGAGCCATCCGGCCAGAGCAGGCCCTCAGCCGCAGCGCGACCATTCTGATTGCTCATCTGCGCGACCTGGCCGGGGCCACCGAGGAGAGTTTGCTTGCGGCGGCAGTTCGCGAAGAAGAACCGAAGATGGCCAGCGAGGTCTATGAGATCCCGATCGAGAACTTGGACCTCTCGGTACGGGTGTTCAACTCGTTGAAGCGGACCGGCATCGCGAGCGTTGGAGAAGTCTTGGATATGATCGAGAAAGGCCAGGACGCGATGCTCTCCATACGGAATTTTGGGGAGAAGAGTCTGGATGAATTGAAAGAGCGACTCCGGGAGAAGGGGTATTTGGTCGATGAGGCCGCAGTCGAGCTTGAACCAGATACAGCGGTGGTGGAGGGATGAGGCATCGAGTCGGCGGCCGTAGGCTGAACCGGCCGACAGGTGTTCGGACCGCGCTCAGGCGAAACCTGATGACCCAGCTGTTTCGCCAGGAACGGATTCGCACGACCAAGGCCAAGGCTGCCGCGATTCGCGCGGCCTCCGAGAAGCTGATCACGCTCGCCAAGCGGGCCGAGCCGCAGAACCAAGTTCATGCCCGCCGGCTGGCGGCCGGTCGGCTGAACGATCCGGAAGTGGTCAAGAAGCTGTTTGATGACATTGCTCCCAGATTCCAGGCTCGACCGGGTGGGTATACCCGGGTGCTGAAATTGGGCCCGCGCAAGGGCGATGGGGCCGAAATGGTATTGCTCGAACTGGTGGAAGAGTAGCCGGCTGGGAACTCGAGCCGAAACTGCACATTACAAATCGATCGTCGCTTACGACGGGACAGCTTTCCAGGGCTTTCAACGCCAAAAAAGAGGATCCCGTACCGTTCAAGGGACCTTGGAGCAGGCGCTCACCAAGCTCGGATGGGAAGCGCGGTCGCTGAAGGCGGCTGGGCGCACCGATGCGGGCGTGCATGCTCTGGGCCAGGTGGTCGCGTACGAGCTGGTCTGGAGCCGGGAGCCTGATCGCCTGACGGAGGCGCTCAATTCCTGCCTGCCTTCCGACGTTGCGGTTCGCCACACTGCGCTGGTCGCGGCCGACTTCCATCCTCGCTTCTCGGCGCTCGGACGGAGATATTCCTACCGGCTGATGCTGAGCAAGCGGGCAGATCCGATGGTGGAGCGGTTTGCCTGGCGCATCTGGCCCCAGCCCGAATTCGATCGGCTGGCCGAGGCCGCCCGCCTCTTTGTTGGGGAGCATGACTTCGGAGCATTTGGCCGGCCTCCAGTTCCCGGCGGCCACACCGTCAGACGGATCGGCAGGGCCGAGTGGCAAGTGGATGGCGACCGGCTGTGCCTGTGGTTGGAAGCAAACGCCTTTCTAAACCGAATGGTTCGGAGAGTTGTGGCGGCGATCGTTCAGGTGGGGTGGGGGATCCGGACGCTGGAGGAGATCCAGATCCGGATCAAAGATCCAAGCAGCATGTGGCCAGGTCGGCCTGCCCCCGCAAAGGGGCTATGCTTAGAGGAAGTCTTTTACGCCAGTTAGAGGGCTTGAATTGCACAAAACATTCTACCCGAAGCAATCTGATATTCAGCGGGACTGGCTGCTCGTCGACGCTGCCGGAGAGAATCTGGGCCGCCTGGCCAGCAGGGTGGCCAGGTCGCTGCTTGGGAAGGACAAGCCGACTTACACCCCGGGCGTCGAAGTTGGAGATCACGTCGTCGTGGTGAATGCGGCCAAGGTGCAAGTCTCCGGCAAACGGCTGGATCAGAAGTACTACTATCGACACAGCGGCTATCCCAGCGGCATTAAGAAGATCTCACTGCGTGAGCAGTTGGTGAAATCCCCAGATCGGGTGATCCGTTCGGCGGTATGGGGGATGCTCCCGCACAATCGTTATGGTCGGCAGCTTCTGCGGACCCTCAAGATCTACGCCGGACCCGACCATCCGCATCGGGCGCAGAAACCAGCTCAGGTTCAGAGCCCGCAAACCAAGGCAGAATAAGCATGACTGAAAAGTACTTCGAAGGAATCGGACGCAGAAAGAACAGCACCGCCAGGGTAAGGATCATGCCCGGGAAGGGCGCCATTCTGATCAATGAAAAACCGGCCGCCCAGTATTTCCCGCGGCTCGGCGACCTGGATAGGGTCCTGGCACCTGTCCGCGCGGTCGAGTACGAAGGGAAACTGGACGTCTCGGCCATTGTCAAGGGCGGTGGAGTTTCAGGTCAGACGACAGCCGTCCAGCACGGGTTGGCCCGGGCGTTGGCCAAAATGGACGAGAGCCTACGTCCGGTTTTGCGGAAAGCTGGGATGCTGACCCGAGATGCCCGCATCAAGGAACGCAAAAAGCCCGGCCTCAAGCGGGCGCGCAAAGCCCCAACCTACACCAAGCGCTGAGTCCCTCACTTCGATCGGTTCAGCGAGCGAACTTTCAGACAAAGGCCGAGGCGGGAAGATCGCCTCGGCCTTGATCGTTAAGAGGAGGGCGGATTGAGCGAACAGAGACTGACGGTCGTCGGCCTTGGACCGGGCAACCCGAACATGGTCAGCCGTGAGGCCTGGAGCGTTCTGGAGGCTGCCGGAACCGTGCATCTGAGAACCCTGGCTCACCCGGCCGTTGCCGGCCTGCCAGCGGATCTCAAGCTGCACTCATTCGACCATCTGTACGAGCAATACGATGACTTCACGGATGTATATCGGAGCATCGTCGATCGGCTGCTGGCGCTCCCGGGCGGGGCGGTCTACGCTGTGCCCGGTGATCCCAGCGTCGGAGAGGCGACCGTCCAGGGCCTCCGGCAGAGAGGCGTGAAGTTGCGGGTGATCCCTGGCATCAGTTTTATCGAGCCCACGTTGGCCGCCCTGGGCCTGGACGCGCTCGATGGACTCTTTCTCGCCGACGCCATGGCATTGGCCGCGGGCCACCATCCGCCGTTCCCTCCGGACCAGGCTGCTCTGGTGGCGCAGCTGCACTCGCGCAACCTGGCAGCGGAGGTCAAGCTGAACCTGATGAATCAGTATCCGGATGATCATCCCGTCGCGCTCGTCCACGAAGCCGGGATGGCCAGTGAGCGAGTCGAGCGGCTTGCCCTCTATGAGATCGACCGCAGTCCGGCGATCGGAGACCTGACAAGTCTGTACGTCGCGCCCCTTTCTGCGGCTTCCTCGTTTGAGACCCTGCAGAATACGGTCGCACGGTTGCGAGCTCCAGATGGATGCCCATGGGACCGCGAGCAGACGCACCAGTCCCTGCGCAAGCACCTGCTGGAGGAGGCGTACGAGGCGTTGGCTGCGCTGGACGTCGACGATCTGGTCGGCTTGCGGGAGGAACTGGGAGACCTGCTGCTTCAAATCCTGCTGCAGGCTCAGATTGCTACCGAGGCAGCTAGCTTCAGCATGGCCGACGTGATCGCGGGGATTCAGGCCAAGCTGATTCGGCGGCACCCACATGTCTTCGGCGATCTGCGCGTCACCGATGTCGACCAGGTGATGCGGAATTGGGAACATTTCAAGGAGCAAGAGACCGGGGCGGGGATCCTGGAAGGAGTTCCAGCTATCCTGCCAGCCTTGGCGCAGGCTGCCGAGCTGCAGGGGAGGGCCAGCCGACTTAGCTTCGACTGGCCTTCGGTGGATGGCGTCCTAGCCAAGATTCGCGAGGAACTCGCGGAGACTGAGGCAGAGGAGGATTCGCTCAGCAGGGCCAAAGAGATTGGCGATCTCTTGTTCGCGGTCGTGAACTACGCCCGCTGGGTGGACGCGGATCCGGAAGCCGAGCTGCGACAGGCGAGTCGACGGTTTCGGGCGCGCTTTGAGCGAATGTTCGCGTTGGCCAGAGAGCAGGGTTTGCGGCTCGAGGAATTGCCGCTCGCCGAAATGGACCGCCTCTGGGAGGCGGCCAAGCAGGAAGGCCTTTGATCCAGGGTATGCAGAACCTCTTCCGACTGCTCCTGGTCGGCGTCCTCGCTGGCCTGGCGTGCTCCAGGTCTGATCTGCCGTTCGCGACTCGCCAGCCGCCGCCCTCGCCCACGGATCCGCTGCCCACCGCGTTCGCTTCGGCCACGGTCGCGGTCCCCAGCCCTCCGACGCTGTCGAGCCCATCGCCAGCCGCAATCGCGACGGCCGCGCCGCTTCCCTCCGCGACTACGGCCGGGCCCATCCCCACTGCCACTCTGGCGACGGAGGTCCGCCTCTCCGTGGAGCCGGCCCCAGTCGGTTATCTGATTCCCCTGACCGTGCGGCATGTCAGCTCGAGTTCGGCTGCCCTTTTCTTCGAGCTTGACGCGCCTGCGCCTGGCTACTTGCTCTACCGGCCGGACGAACCCGGCATTGGAGGCTGGTATCTGAGAGAACTGGATCCGGGGGCGACACGCCACCAGATCACCCTCGTCGATCTTTCCCCCGGGGTGCCATACCGAGTACAGCTCGGCCTGGGCGAGCACCTCTTCGATCTTCGAACTCCCAGACTCTATGGTTCAAATTGGGGTGAGCTCCGATTCAAAACCCCGCCATCGGACACGACCGACCTGCGCATCGGCGTCCTGGGCGATACCGGGTTTGGCCAGCCGGAGACGGAGGATCTGGCTGAACGGATGGCCCGTTACCGGTTGGACTTCGTCTTGCACACCGGCGACCTTGCCTATCGGGCGTTCGAAGAAGACAGTTCACCCGAAAGCTATGCCGAGAAGTTCTTTGTGAACCTATCGCCGCTCCTGCTGAACTTGCCCGTCTATCCAGTCCCCGGGAATCACGAATACGACGGCGACACCTACTGGCAAGATCGGCCTTTCTTCTACACTGCATTTACAGGCATTGATCCGCTCGGGCCGGCAAACCAACCTTGGTATTCCTTCGCTCAATCGGGCATCCAGTTCCTAATGCTGGACTCGCAGGCCTTCCACGGCGCCGGCGGGAGGCAGCAGCAAACCGCCTGGCTGACGGAGCGGCTGGCGGATCCGGGATACCGATTCTCGATCCCGGTCTTTCACACTCCCCCATATACCAGTGGGCGACACAGAGAGGATGGACGAGCGCTTCGGTTCGAGTGGTTGCCGCTGTTCGAAGCAGCCCAGGTCCCGCTGGTCCTTTCGGGGCACGACCACAATTACGAGCGCATCCTGCGGAACGGGGTGACCTATGTCGTGAGCGGAGGTGGATCGACAACGCTCTACCCCGAGACTGAGAAAGTTGAAGGCAGCCAGGTCTTTGTCAAACAAACGCATTTTGTCTTGATGGAGATATTCAGCGATCGCATTTCGCTCAGTGCGATCAATCTGGATGGGGAAGTGCTCGATCAAGCCACGATTCCCTTGGAATGAGACCATTCGAGGGCAGCGCCTGGCCGTTTACGATTCGCGCTGAGAAGGCCGCACCGCAAAGCGTGATAAGATTTTTCGGCACGGCGCCTGGATCCTCAAGATCCAATCCTCTAGCACTCCAATCAGCCAAGGGTCCAACGAGTGAGTCGGGATGAAAACGGAGGGAACCACTGATGGGTAATCTCTCTAGTCGGTACGGACTCGAGAACCACGGGCTGAACATCGGCCGTGAGGTCTACTGGAGCTTGACGGCCCCGGCGCTGGTCGAGCACATCGCACGAAGAGAAGAAGGGCTGATCTCTGAGGACGGAGCCATTGTTGTCAGCACCGGAGCGCACACAGGCCGGTCACCGAAGGACAAATTCGTGGTTCGGGCAGGAGAGAGCGCCAAGCAGGTCTGGTGGGGGAAAGTTAACCAACCGCTCGACTCGCAGAGATTCGAAGCGCTTCACGGGCGGGTGGTCGAGCATCTAAACTCAAAGCAACTCTTTGTGCAGGACCTGGCCGTCGGCGCGGCGCCGGCCTATCGGACTCCCATCCGGGTCGTGAGCGAGAGCGCCTGGCACAGCCTGTTCGCGCGTAACCTGTTCCTCCGGTTGCCTGAAGATCGCCTCCAGGACCACGTACCTCAGTTCACGGTCCTGCACGCTCCGGGGTTCAAGGCCGATCCCGGTCGCGATGGGACCAATTCGGACGTTTTCATCGTCCTCAACTTCGAGCGCGGCCTAGTCCTGATCGGCGGCACAAGCTACGCCGGAGAGATCAAGAAGTCAATTTTCACGGTAATGAACTTCAAGCTGCCCCTGCAAGGAGTGCTCTCCATGCACTGCTCCGCGAACCAGGGCGTCTCCGGCGATGTAGCGCTGTTCTTCGGGTTATCTGGTACAGGCAAGACAACCCTCTCCTCCGATCCATCCCGCCGCTTGATCGGAGACGATGAGCATGGCTGGGGCGATGAAGGAATCTTCAACTTTGAAGGCGGGTGCTACGCGAAAACGATCCGGCTGCGAGCAGACTACGAACCCGTGATCTGGGAAGCAATTCACGACTTCGGCGTTGTGTTGGAAAATGTGATCGTGGACGAGACCAGCCGTCGGATCGACTTCGACGACGACAGCCTGACGGAGAACACCAGGGCAGGGTATCCATTGGAGGCCGTCGAAAACTATGTCCCGGAGGGTACAGCCGGGCATCCAAATCACATTTTTTTCCTCACGGCGGATGCCTCCGGGGTGCTGCCACCGATTTCGCGGCTCACCGCCGATCAAGCAACGTACTACTTCCTGGCTGGGTATACGTCTAAGCTTGCCGGCACGGAAAAGGGCTTGGGCGCAGAACCACAATCGACATTCTCGGCCTGCTTTGGCGAGCCGTTCCTGGCCCTCCATCCAATGCGCTACGCTGACCTCTTAAGTGAACGAATTTCCCGCCACAATGCCCATGTCTGGCTCGTAAACACCGGCTGGACTGGCGGGCCCTTTGGAGTCGGCCGGCGAATGGATCTTCCCTACACTCGGGCGATGGTGGCGGCCGCCCTACAGGGCAGCCTGGACGGAGTCCCGACCAGCCCGGATCCGATCTTCGGACTGGAGATTCCGGAACGCTGCCCGGGAGTGCCGGAGGCAGTGCTCGATCCGCGCAGCACCTGGCAAGACCCGGCGGCCTACGACCGGCAGGCCATGCGCCTGGCGAACCAGTTCAAAGATAAATTCCAGCAGTTTGCGGAGCATGTATCTCCCCAGGTCCTGGCCGCCGGTCCTAAGGGATAGGGATGGTGCCCCTTGTTCAGATCGAGGGCCTTTCCAAGATCTACGAGGAGGCAGGCAAATCCCGGGTTGTTCTGAATGAGCTGAGCGTAGAGATCGATCCTGGTCGGATCACGGTCATCCGGGGACGAAGCGGGAGCGGGAAGTCGACTCTCCTGAACCTGATCGGCGGAATCGACGAGCCCACCGAAGGTGAAATTCGAGTGGCAGGGAACCTCATCACGAGCATGAGCCCGCGCGAGCGGGCTCTGTTTCGCCGAGAGAACGTGGGTTTCGTTTTTCAGTTCTTCAATCTCATCCCGACTCTGACCGTGTTGGAAAACGTTCGCCTCCCTTCCGAGCTGGCCGGGCGACCGGAGCACGAGGCGAGCGACCGGGCGCTCGCCCTGCTCGGAGCGGTCGATCTCGAGGGCCGCCACTCAGATTCTCCGGACCGACTCTCCGGAGGTGAACAGCAAAGAGTGGCCATCGCGCGGGCGCTGGTTGAAGAGCCGCTCCTGGTGCTGGCAGACGAGCCGACCGGCAACCTGCAGGCAGAGAATGGGGATCGGTTTGGTTATCAGCTGACCATCTTCCGCCGCGGGT